>CAZQSC010000008.1:26531-28083 GCA_964595705.1 uncultured bacterium
TGATTTCAGTGGTCTATTGAGTCAGTTACATAAAAGTTAGAGGAGCCAGAGTCTCAAATCTATGAGGCAATGAAGATGTTGCGCAGAGTGCTAAATTTGGCATTGGCAGGAATCTTTTTCGTGGCTCTCTTCATCCCTAGCAAAGAGGTTCTTGCTGGTGTTGAGAGGTGGACCATAGGGGGAAGTGGATATCCCTGGCGAGACTGGGGAACCTATTTAGGCCTACAAGACAGCCTGAAGGCTATTCAGCCTGTTTACTTCAATCCTGATGAGAATATATGCCGGAAAATAGCTCCATGGTTCGAGGTGCACCGGGATTACAGGACCTGGAGGATAACAAGGATAGAGCCTGGATGGTCTGAAGGACTTCCAAATGTACATTATGGGATGAAGGTGCTTGTTGACGGAGATAGTTCAACTGCATACTTGGAAAAAAGGGCGGAAAGCGAGCTCTCCTTGGCAAGGGTATCGATTTATGTCGATCTCGGGATAACCGTTCCTGTAGATAGTCTCTGTTTTTACACCCGCCCTGATACCTGGGATACAGTTGGATATTCTCAGGATTTCTACCCCCGGGGCTGGCAATTCTGGGCAAACGACGGTGAGCCAGAGAATTTCGACCTCAATGGGATACCCATTTTCCACCTGGTGATTTTCGATACCGAAAACCACAGCTGGAAAGTGGGCCTTGGATTTCCAACAGAGTTTATCCGCTATTTTAACTGGAGAAATATAGCTCCTTATTATTTTGAGGTGGCAGAGATTGAGCTGTACGGAAACGGGTTTGTACGTGAGGCACAATACGAGTCAAAAGTTATAGACCTCAAGAAACAAGTGAACTTCGGCGCCATCGAGTGGGGAGCTTCAGTGTGGCGTTCAGAAGTGATGGAAAAAACAGGTCTTGGATGGGAAAGGAAGTTCTATCCTGCTAACGGAGAAGCCCCAGTGGAGCTACTTGTTCAAACCCGCACGGGTACTGATCCGACCCCCTTGGTGTACCATAGGATCAATCAACTCGGCCAGGAGGAAGTAGTAAGCGAGAAGCAATATATGCTCTCGTCGCTTCCAACTGATATTCCTGTACCTGGACAAAGAGGGTCAATTACATTGGACTGGGAACATTGGAGTCCCTGGTCTGTTCCTTATAAACACTCTGGACAACAGATTGATTCTCCGGGAGCTAAGCAGTATATTCAATTTAAGGTTACTTTGAGAACTAATTCACCCAATTACATGGTACGCTTAGATTCATTGGTATTTAACTATTCTTCTTCCATCTTAGCTAATAAGATTGTAGGAGAGTTAGCTGCTGCCGGAGACCCCCTGCCTCCTAATGGTGTTATCCAGGTTAACCCAGGGGAACTCACAGCATTCACTTATGACATCAAAGCTATGGGTTTGCCTAACCAGGTTGGATTTGATTCCCTTGCCATCGATGTGCCTTCTCAGGCCATTTTTGACTCACTTCAAATAGGTACAGGAGACTCTCTGGTTACTGTAGCACGATCCGACCAGATATCAGAGGGCCATCGGGTATCTGTCTACCATGATT
>CAZQSC010000009.1:0-26136 GCA_964595705.1 uncultured bacterium
CGAACCGGTTTTTAATTCAAATCTGTCTCCTTTAAACCGAGGAATTATGTGGAGATGAAAATGGAAAATATGTTGGAAAGCGGCCTCACCATCGGCTACGAATAGATTTATTCCCTCACATTTCACTCCTGACTTCCTAATGGCCTCAGCAATACACATTGTAATTTTGAAAAGATGTGCACCTGTTTCTTCGTCCAATTCAGACATATACGCGGCATGCACTTTGGGAATTACCAATACATGCCCAGGATTGGCCTGGTTAATATCCATAAATGCCATTATCTTATCATCTGAATAAACTACACTCGTAGGTTCTACACCGTTTACAATTTTACAAAATATACAATCTTTCATGGCCTTCCCAGACTCTACACCGAGCGAAGCGGAGTGCTACGATTCAGAATGACACCCATCATCTTCGCTGTGGTGGACCATTAACACTTGCTGTGCTGATTCTCGCTTCAGTGACAGCTACATAGGCTACCCTTCGCAACATCATTAATTTACAACCGGCGAGTTCAAGAATCAAGTAGAAATCGTAAGATTCAGCGTCTCAAGTTCTTGGTTGTGCCGCAGTGCGCAAGCCGGCCTTAGATGTTGCTGCCAGGATCAAGGCGATGGTAAGCAGGAAAGCTATAATTAACCAGAGACCGGTCCCGATGCTGTAAGTTTCAGCTACCCGGCCAATCAACCACGGCAATATAAGTCCACCCAGGGCGGCGAATCCCATAATAGCACCCATTGCAGTGGCGAAAAATCTCGGTTCCCTGCTCTGGGCTAGTGCCAGGATAAGAGGGAAGACCCCGGCGAAAAAGAACCCGGAAAAGGCGATCAGCAGCGGCGTAAGCAGTCTGCTCTTAAGGCTAAAGGCAATGCTCAAAGTTGCTGCAGTCACAAGCACGCTGATTAAAATCAGCGACGCGGTGCCGACCTTTTTGGAGAGGAGACTGCAGAAGAGGCGGCCTAAGATAATAGTCAACCAAAAAGTGGACAAGGCTGAGGAGGCTTTAAACAGAGAGATCTTAAGATCCTCTTGAAGATAAGAAACTATCCAGGCTCCCAGTCCGATCTCTGCCCCTAAGTAAAGCCCAAGACAGATGGCCAGGACCAACAACATAGGTTTCTTGAGAAGCTCTCCTGCCTCTCTGAGATCTATTGGGTTCTTTTGGTGTACCTTAGGAAAACGCTGGAGTGCCATAACCACGATGAGGGCAAAGGTGAACCCAGCTACAGAGAGATAACTTAGACGCCAGCTGAATCCTTTAGCCAAGAGCAGGCTGATAAAAAAGGGGGCCAGAAAGGCGCCTATGCTGTAAAAGGCGTGGAGCAAGTTTAAGACAAAGCTACTTTTACCAGGATTAACATCGACCACTAAGGCATTGGTCGCTCCTTCTATAAACCCACCGCTGGCTCCGATTAGAACCATTGAGCCTAAGGCTAGATAATAAGTGGGGGAGAGGCCGAAGCAGAAAGACATAGCGGCCAGCATAGAGAGCCCCAACATAAGCACACTCTTCCTGCCGATCTTGTCGGCCAGGAACCCACCTCCGAAGGTGGCCACTGCATAGCCTCCCAGCAGTCCTGAAAACAGACTGCCTCGCAGTGAGTAGTCTAAATTAAGGTCTAAGCCAATGGCCTTCAAAGCAGGGCCGGCTAAAGTGGCGGTGAATCCATAGAAAAAAAGCGACAAAAACGACCCTATTGTAAGCCCCCTCTCATTAACAGGCTGGCTCATCGTTACATCTCCTTTACTATAAACATTTTGTCCATATCGGGACAGAGGAAAGTCTCGTTAGAGACGATTTATTCTTCCTCCCTGCAGATTTCTCTCCCAAGGTACAACCCGTCACAGGGGAAGTTCAACTGCTTTGCCTGTTTGGGCTGACTGGTAAGCGGCCACTATAATCTCTAAATCTTTTCTCGCTTCCCGGCCGTTTGTGATAGGTTTTTTGTCCTGGAGGATACAATCTACAAAGTGGGCGCATTCGGCTTCATAGGTGTTGACAGAGGGGACTTCCACTGGGGTGGGTTCTTTGTGGTACGAAAGTCCCTCGGGGAGTCTGCGGCTGTGCAAAAATAGGCTCTCACCCTCCTGCCAGAGACATCCCTCGGTGCCGTAGACGGCGAAGTGGGCCTGGGGACCAGGAATAGGTATACCCCAACTGGTGATCAGACTGCCCATAGCCCCGTTCCGGAATCTCACCGTCACCAGATTGGTATCTTCGCCCTCCATCTCCTGGACGACAATGCCGGTGTTCAGGGCGAACACCTGGGCAGCGTCCGAGGCGGCAAGCAGTCGCAAGGTGTTCACAGCATGGATGCCCGAATCTATAAGGTTACCGCCACCTACTTGCTGTTTGCTGCACCGCCAGCCGCCAGGATTGTAGTACCACATCTCATATACCCGGATCAAAAAGACCTTGCCTAACAGTCCCTGGTCGATGAACTGGCGGGCTTTTATTGCACTGGGCCAGAAGCGCTGGTTTTCGGCTACCATAAGTTTCACCCCCGCCTTTTGGGCAGCAGTGATCATCTCATCTGCCTCCTCAAGGGTACGAGCTATAGGTTTTTCGGTCATAAAGTGCTTTCCTGCCGCTACTGCCTCTAAGCAGACAGATTTGTGCATATCATGAGGAAGTGAAACATCCAAGGCATCGACCTTTGGGGAAGATATCGCTGCCTCTATGCTGGTGAAAGCCCCCTTCACATTTAACTCGCTCTGGGCTTTCTTTGCCTTTTGGGCGTCGATGTCACATATATAAAGCTCTACATTTTCCATCGCACTGTAGGCCTTAGCATGTGCATAGCCCATCCCTAAGCCTACGACACAGACACTCAGTTTTGTTCCCGTTTGGTCCATTTTGAATCTCTCCTGATTAAGCTTTGACTTTACTGGGTGAAGTATACTAAGATTGCTGTTCCAGAAAGAGATTTCTCTCCAGTATCTCGGGCAGACCCCGTCTCATCACTCCCAAGTTGGCAAGCTCGAAACTGTGGTCACGGGTGCCGGGGTGTGGCACAGCGGCGACAGCGAATCCAGCCAGCCGGGCAGCGATAATCCCAGCGGTGCTGTCCTCTACCACGAAGCAATTTTTCTTACTCCGCACATTTAGCTTCTCCTCGGCCATCCTGATGTAGAGATTTGGGTGTGGTTTAAGAAAGGCCTCCCCCACTTCATCGGCAGCGATGATACCGTCGTAAAAGGACTCGTAGTCGGGGTCCATACCCATACCCTTGAAGACCTCGGGCATCACAATATCTGCTTCCTTCTTGAGACTGGAGGTGACCAGACCGATTTTTACCTCCCGCTGTCGGAGGGCGGTGAGAAATTCTTTAAGCCCCGGCATAGGTTCAATCAGAGTATCGGTGATCTTGCCGTCGCGGATGTCGTAAAGTGTCTGGTGGTATCTCCGGTAGTATGTTTCTATGTACTGGTCCAGTCCAGCCGGGTCTAAGTTGTAGGTCTTGACCAGATATCTCACATGGTTGGTTGTGCTGTCACCGATGATATGGGGAAAATCCTCTCTGGCGAATTGAAAGTTGGGATTACTCAGCACCTCTCCCATCATCTGCCGCATCGCTTCCAGCACCAGCTTCTCGGTATCTGTGCTGGAACCGTCCATATCCATCATCACTGCCTCCAGAGTCTGGAAGGAAGAGGGGGCATCTGAGATTAAGTAGCGAGTTTCAACAGGAGTATAAACAGTAACATACTGTTTTTCTTGTTCAGAAGTGATCTTCCACCTCATCTCAGCCTCTAAGTTCCTCCTTTCTATTCAAATAATTAAAGGATTAAGACTTCTACCTACTGGTCCACCACAGTGAAGATGACGGGTGTCATTTCTGGGCCGCAGCGTTTCGCTTCGCCCAGTGTAGAGTCTGCGAAGGAGAAGGATCTTGCCCAAGTGAACAAACCATGAGAATCTTCGGTCTCTGGCCTCAAAATGACAGGGCGTCAAAATCAGCGTGGTGAACCACTATTTCCCAGGGTGGTTGCCCTGGTCCTGAAGCTGGAGGATATTCCAACAAGGGGAAAAGATACAAAAACTGAAGGCGTTTTGCAAATAAAATCTCTCGCCGACTTAAAATTTACCAGCGAAGTCTCCGACCTCAAACCGACGAGTCCTTGCCTTAGGTGTTTACAATTGCCGGTTGATTGGTGAGCGATGAGATTCCGTCGAATCTGGTGAGTAAATCGACTCTGCGAATGTCCAAACAGTGACTAATGAGTTAATGCTCGCTTTAAAATAGACATATGTGAGGTTCTCTGATGGTAAAGATGGTAGTCGCATGGTTATATGCCTGCAGGGTGGGGTGGATTCTCCCCAACATTCTTTAAAGAGATGCGGCTGTCCCCCATGGATTCGTGAAACGGGGCAGTAGCTCTCACAGAGCACCGAGGGAAATGGGTTCAAAGAAGGGAAAAGCAGGCAAGTATTCGACCACCTGGAATGGGAGAGACCAAAAACAACAGATTTTGAGGCAAGAGGATACCCGTTTAGGATTAAACTTCGTAGGGGGTAGCACCGCTGTATCTCCCTACATTACAGCACCAGGGGAATTTTCCTGAAACCAGCTCTGAATCGTCTCTATCATTTTCTCAACGGAATCAAAGGTACGCACTCTGGTGGGCAGAGAATCCAAGAATGCCCTTCCGTACTTTTGGGTGAGGGCACGAGTATCCAAGATAACGATGACTCCTTTGTCGCTCTTGCTGCGAATTAATCTACCAAATCCCTGCCGGAATTTAATCACCGCTTCCGGCAGTGAGTAATGCAGGAAGCTGTTCAGTCCCATTTTTTCCAACCTCTCTATATGAGCGGCAACAATGGGTTCAGTGGGTACAGCGAAGGGGAATTTCACAATTACCAGCATCTCCAGAGCCTCCCCGGGCAGGTCTACTCCCTCCCAGAAGCTCTCTGTTCCCAGAAGGGCAGCCCCTGGATATTCCACAAACTGGGCCACAATATTGGAACGGGAGCCGTCCAATCCTTGAGCTAACAAAGACATCTCCTCCATATTGGCAAACCCCCTGAGGCTGTAGTAAGCTTCATTCAACATCCGGTAGGAGGTGAAAAGCACCAGAGTTCTTCTTTTCACCTTTTGGAGAAGCTCACCTATCAGCTCCTCGATCGCCTTCTGAAAGTCTGGTAACTTAGGTGAGGGGAAAGAGGAAGGGATACAGACCAAGGCTTGTCTGTTGTAGTCAAAGGGAGAGCCCAGGGCAAGACTTCTCACTCTGGCCTGGTCTGTCAGACTGATGCCCGCCCTTTCAGCAAAGTAGCTGAAATCGCCCTGTTCGGTTTCTGTCCCTGAGGGCACGGTGAGGGTGGCTGAGGTGAAGACGACGGTTCTTAAGCGACTGTAAAGTTCAGAGGCCAAAAGCTCGGAGATATTCAGAGGAGCAGAGAGGATGCGGAGATCGAAGCTCTCCGGGTGCGTGGGCAGCTCCAGCCAGTAGACCCAATCCTCTTCTCCAGCAGAGGTCAGAAACATAAGGTCGTCGTAAAGCTGCTGACAGTCTACCAGCCTGGCCCCAATCTCTGCCGTAACCTCATCCTGGTTTTCAAAACTACCTTCGGGAAGCTCCAACAACCACTGGGAAAGCTGGAAAAGCTCAGCAGCAAGCTTCCCGAGCAGGGTCCTGAGGGTCTCTGTCTCAGCCGCCAGAGTGCGGGCCAACTGGTCTTCCCCCTTGAACCTGATCTTCTGGCAGTACTCAGCCCCAGCGTCCTCAGAGAACCGTTCATTTAGCCAGCCTGTTAACCGCGAGAACACCTCCCTGGTTTCCTGCCAAACCGACTGGGAAAGTTGGACAAGCAGTTCCACCTGAGGTAGAAAGGCCTTGGATTGAAGGGTTTGAGAACCCCTTTGGACCAGTTGACTCCGAAGGAAGGCCAGGATGCCGGTCTCGGTCATTCCTTTGGAATAGAGCCGAGCGGTGAGGGTTTTAGCCCTCCAGATATTCACCTGGCGCCCTAAATACTGGGCCGCTACCTTTTCAATGTTGTGGGCCTCGTCAAAGATCAGGTTCTGATAAGAGCCAAGGATACTATTCTCTAAACACAGATCAGAGAAGAGCAAGGAATGGTTGACCACCACAATGTGAGCCCGTAAGGCTTCCCGCCTCACCTTCATAACGAAGCACTTCTGATAGTATTTGCACTTTTGTCCCAGGCAGTAATTGCTTTCAGCGCAGAGTTTATTCCACAGGAATTTGGACTTAAATCCGCTGTTTTCGGCAACATCTCCGGTTTGAGTCTCCTCTAACCAGATCACTAAAGGAAGCAGATCCTGTCTCTCCTGGGGGGAGAAAGTCATCTCTGGCTGGCTCAAAGCGGTATACCACTTGTTAAGACAGATGTAATTGGAGCGCCCTTTCAACAGAACCGAGCGGAAGGGAATGTCTAAAATGCGAGAAAGTTCTGGAAGGTCTTTGTAAAAAAGCTGCTCTTGGAGGTTTTTAGTGTTGGTGGAGACAATCACCCGGTCGTGGTTTTGTACTGCCCAGTAGATGGCCGGCACTAAATAGGCCAGGGATTTCCCCACTCCGGTGCCCGCCTCAACCATCAGCAGCTCGGCCTGGTTAAAAGCCTCAGCAACTGCCTTAACCATGGCCAATTGCTCTTCTCTCTTCTCATACCCCTTCAACTGCTGCTGCAGGAGACCGTTGGCGCCGAAGACCGAAAGGACAGACTTCAGATCCAGCTGCTGCGAAGGTTTTTCCTCACCGGGCAAGGCCTCAGCCGCCTCCTGGCCGCCTATGTTGAAAAGTTGCGTAAGGTAGGTTGCGTCCATCCTTTTCGATTTGATTTTAGTGAGCATAGACTGTTTGGCGATCACAGAGGCAACCTCAGCAAGCAACTCTGTCAGGCTGGAGTCTGTTCCCCGGAGTATCTTAAGCATTCTCTGGATGCTGGCTAAGTCTGTTTCTAACAGCAGCTCCACCAATCTGAGGAAGATCAATGCCACTGCCTGGGCGTCGTTTGCAGCCCGATGCAGAGGCTGTTCTATCTGAAAAAAGCGCACCAGAGTCTGCAGTTTGTGATTCACCAATCTCGGCAACACCAGTCGCGCCAGCTCAAGCGAATCGTAGACCTTCTGCGAAAGGCAAATCTCGGGGTGTTTCTGGAGAAAGGAGAGATCGAAAGGGGCGTTGTGGATAACTAAAGGGAATTCCTCGATGAACTCTGTGAAGAAGGGAATAACTTGACTCAGTGGAGGGGAACGCCTCACCATATCTTCAGAGATACCTGTCAGGCGGGTAATAGCAGGGGGCAGGGGTGCTTCTGGTCTGACCAACTGGTCGAATTGGGCCTTGATCTCTCCCCTCTCCACCTTGACTGCACCGATTTCAATTATCTCAGCCCTCTGGGGATCAAGACCGGTGGTCTCCAAATCGAGGGCGACGAATGTGTCTAAGGCTGACTTTTTCAAGTTAAAACGCTCCTCGGCCTTCTACGGCGTTTGGAGACGCCTGCCTCCCACGCTCTTTTTCCAAGGCAGAATGGGGAAATCAGGCGTAGATGGCCATAACTGCTTAATTTGCTAACTGGTAAATATTGGCTCAGCTCACTAATGACTGATGACTATTTCCCAACACCCGTTGGATTGCTTCAAGGACTGTCTCAGGCGTTATCTGCTCCATGCACTGGCGGTGTTTAATGAGGCAGCTTTTCTCTCCGTGGAGGCTACAAGGGCTGCAAGGCAGGCCAGCATGGAGGAGGACATCCCTGGGGCCTAAAGGAGAGAAACCGAGCTTAGGGTGGGTGGGGCCAAAGATGGCTACCACCGGTACCCCCACAGCGGTGGCAATGTGCATAGGACCGCTGTCGTTGGTCAGGAGAAGGCGACAGCGCCTAATGGCAGCAACCAGCCCTTTGAGGTCAAACCTCTCAGTGGCCACCAACGGTTTTCCTCTCATCCGGATAAGTATCTGCCGAGTGAAATCCAGATCAGTCCGGTCACCTAAGAGAATGAGCCGGATGTCGGGATTTTTCAACAGCTGGTCAGAGACCTGGGCAAAACCAGAGGCAGTCCATCTCTTCGAAGGCCAGCGGGCACCAGGGGCAATCCCGACCAGCACCTGCTGAGCCGAAACACCACCCTGGGCTAGAAACTCATCCACTTCCGCCTCTGCCTCGGGCCGGACAAACAACTTTGGGGGACGGATCGTTGCCTTAACGCCCAGCCGTCTTAACGGTTCCAGAAACAATTGGACAGTGTGGTGGGCTCTAACCTTTCGGCAAAGGAGTTGAGCCATCAGAGTACAGGGGATTAAGAGGAACCTCTTTCGGCTCGGTGCCCTCAGCCTCGCTGCCTGAACCATCACTGCCCTCCGCCAGTGCCCCTTCCGGTAACTGAGCTTTCTGCCAGCAGGAACCAACATTCTAACCAGCAAAGTCTTGATGTTGAAATGAAGGTCAAGGATGGTGTCGAAGCGCATCTTCCGTAGCTCTCGCAGCAGGCCAAAGAAGGCTGAGGGATAAGGAGGAAGAGAAATCACATCTGCCAAGCGGGGGTCTTTATAATAAAGACTGCTATATTTTGAATATACCAAAAGAGAAATATCTGCGTTAGGAAACTTCTCCTTTAGGGCATCGATAACGGTGGAGACTAACACCACATCACCTAAGGAACTGAGTCTGATAATTAGAATTTTCATCTATGAGCCGAGAATTCGAACTCCGAAAAACACCCAAAAGGATTTGAGGAAGTTCGCCATTATTCTGGAAGTGGCTTTTCTGGAAGAGACTTACGGGTTGCATCGGCTCGGGATCGAGAACCAATAGTAACGGAGCCCTTCAGGTCTCCATAGAATGGAGATCTAAGGCCCTCCGTTACGAGAAAGCTGGTACTCCCTTACGACCTGAAGAGCTGATCCCTTTCAACAGTCTGATTAATTCCCGGTAAATTTCGGGGGGAGACCTCCGTCCGTGGTATTCGAGATTGAAGAAACAATGCGCTTGCGGACTGTAGAATCCAATCCTCAAATCTGCCCCACTGTAAGCACACAGATAGGCCGAAGGTAGAGAAAACTGCCAGTGAAGGTCGATAGCTATGTCTATTCCCTGCTTGCGGATCTCTTTTATCAAGCCCCTCCTGGGAAGACAGAGGAAGCCAAGCCCGCTTTCAGACAGTGAAAATACCCTCACCCCAGAAGGGAAATAGACACCCTCACAGGTATTTTCTGTTAACACAAATATATTCTGAGGCTTCAGCTCCACTTTCAGCAACCCGAGGATCTCTGCCATATTCCCTTCCTTTGGGAGACAAACCAATATGTTCCTTCCGGAGCGAAGGATACGATTCACAGGGATGGAAGGTTTCCTCTGAAATAAAAGCCGTAATTGAGCTATTTCCCTGCCCAGAAATGTTCGAAAAGAGTTAAGCATATTCCTCACCTTTTGTGGAGTTTTCCCTCTGTCTGTTTTCCCTTGGGATAGGAACCGAGTATTTTCAAAAAGGTGGTGATCTCTTTTAAGTTTTCTATAGCCCGCTGGCAGCTGACCTGCTGGAGGCTCCCCTCGAAGTCGAGGTAGAACAGGTACTGCCAAGGATTGCCGTGGAGAGGACGAGACTCTATCTTCAACAGGTTGATATCCCTCAAGGCAAAAACACTCAAACTTTTGAAAAGGGCCCCGGGGATGTTCTGAGTGGAAAATACGATTGAGGTTTTACAATCGCCTCCCATCTCTCCCTGGTCTGGGGAGATGATGAGAAAGCGGGTGAAGTTCTTATGGTTGTCTTCGATCTCACTTTTAAGAATCTCCAGCCCATAGTCAATTGCCGCCTGGGCGCTGGCAATAGCCGCTGCGTCTGTCAGATCTTGGGCCTTAATCAACCTCACCGCAGCTGCCGTGTCGTAAACTGGCACAGGCTCTGCTGTCCCTAGGGACCGGATGAAATTCTTACACTGAGAAAGCGCCTGGGGGTGAGAATACACCCTTTTAATCTGCTCCAACCGAACACCAGGGTTGACAATCAGATTATGAACAATTCTAAGCTTTATCTCACCGGTGATGAGTAGGTTGTGGGCCAAAAGTAAGTCGTAATTCTCATGTATACTTCCAGTTAGTGAATTCTCGATGGGCACTATACCATGGGAGCACTCTCGGCTCTCCACCGAATTGAACACCTCTTCAAAGCTTGCCAAAGGGCGTACCATGATCGGCTGAGAGAAAAACTCCCGGGCGGCCAGCTCGCTGTAAGCACCCAGTTCGCCTTGAAAGGCAACCCTAAGTTTATCCATCTTTGCGACCCTTGCTGTCAAGGTATTCTAAAAAGGCGTTTACATCCTTAGCAATAAGGGCGGTACCTTGGAATCTGAACATCCTTACTGTCTCGTGGTCTAAATGGTCGGTGAGGCAAAGGCAAAATTCCATCTGAGGCAGAGAACAGGAGCCCATTTTCTGACGAGCCTGAAAGTTGTTTACCATCCGCAGGTCATCTATCGTATCCCCCACATAAATTCCTATTTTAGTGTGAAATCTGTCGCACAGCTCTATCAGGCCAGTGGGGTCGGGCTTAGTGGGAGATCGACTATCGTCAGCTACAATGGCCTCCCCGGGGATAGAGTCTCTAAGACTCAACATCTCTAAGGCCATCTCCACTTCCCCTGGTGTTCTCCCCGACAGGATTCCCCAGGAGAGGTTTTGGTTTACCATCTGTTTCTTCAATAGGGCTGTTTTTACTATCACCTTTTCTTTCTTAATCTTCCCCTCGCCGGGGAAAAATCTGGGCTCAAAGCCATAGATCCTGCGGCAATGCCTGCCGCTGTAGGACTCTAAGAACAATCTCCGGACCAGTTGAGAGTCAAACAGAGAGTTTAATTTCTCTCGCATCTGTGGGGTTGAGTGCTGCTGGGTGAATTTGTAGATGTTTCCGAGTCCACCACCTCCGGAGGCTATCTGTTGGGTGAACTCCCTGACAGAGGGTTGCTGTGAATGTACCTCTTCAAGTGTATTCAAATTAAACCGGAGCATCTTCCACAGGAAGAAAAGCAAGGCACCCTCGGCCAAATCCCGATCACAGTTAAACCCTCCTGCCATCTTGAAAAAGCGAACCTCATTGGGGTAAAGCAGTTGTACCTGGCCCTCTATGTGTAAGATATGTTTAAAGTAAAACTGAATTGCTTCGCAAACTGCCTCGGAAAAGGAGCCCTGAGTGTCAATCAAAACCCCGTCGATATCGAGGATAACTGTATCAAGCTCAGATAGGAGAGACCTCAACTGCCTCCGAACCAGAACCGACTTATGGGCTAAGCAGAAATGCTTATCTTCACTGAGCAGCATCTACAGCCTCCCGCAATGTGTGGATGAACCTTCGGTTCTCTTCTTCTTTGCCTATGCTCACTCTGAGGGCTCGGGACAACATAGGATATCCGCTTACATCCCGAATTAGCACCCCCTTTTCCAATAGCTTGAAAAAAAGAGATTTGACATCAACTGATGTCTCGAATAGGAGAAAATTAGCATAGGATGGATACGGCTTCACCCCTGGGATCTTCAACAGGATTTCGTAAACCATATCCCTTTGGGATACTATGTATTCTACCCTTTTCTGGAGCAACGCTCTGTTTTCTAATACGTAGGTAGCAGCCATCTGAGAAAAGAAATTTAAGTTATAAGGAAGTTTCACCTTGGCAATCTCCTGGACCAATTCCGGATCGGCGATAAGGTAACCGACTCTTAAGCCTGCCAGAGAAAAGGCCTTAGAGAAGGTTCTCAGGATGATCAGATTCCTGTGCCTCTTCAAGAGGGGCAAACAGGTGGTGCCGCTGAACTCATAATAGGCCTCGTCTACCACCACTAAGGCATTGGTTTCCTGCAATATCTTCTCCAGTCCATCTATAGATAGGATGCACCCTGTGGGGTTGTTGGGAGAAGAGAAGAAGATTAGAGCGGGTGAATGGACTGCAACTGCCTCCTTCAGGGCCTCTATGTCGAAGGTATAATCAGCCTTCAGCTTAACTTCTATTACCTCGGCGCCCAGGGCAGTGCTTATCAGTTTGTAGAGGGTGAAAGTGGGCACAGGGATTATCACCCTGGAGCCTTTCTCGATGACCAGGATGCAGATATCCTTAATCAGCTCGTTCGAGCCGTTTCCCACCAGGATTCCCTCTTTGGCCCATCCTGTATACTCAGCCAGTTTTTGGTAAAACTCCTCAGGAACAAAGTCGGGATAGCGAGACCAACTCCTCCGGCGGGCATAAGCAAGCAATTTGTCTTTGAGTTCTAAGGGTATATCGAAGGGATTTTCGTTTTGATTGAGCTTCAACTCATACTGATACTGCCTGAGGGTATAAGGCAGTAGTTTCCGGATACAGGGTTTGACTAAGTCAAGTGAATCTTTCAACTTTAAGCTCCTCTTTCTGGTGAATTATCAGATTCATTAGTTATATCCCTCGGAGACTGGCTTAATTAGCTAAACTCTATTGTGCTCCACTTGACCTCATGATCAAGATGCTCTGGAGTTACCCGTTCACCCTGTTAAGTTTCTATTTAACAACGTGAAGGAATTAATAAACAAATCGCTTCAAGCGGTAATTCCATTTAGAGTTCATCGCCTTTGTCTGATAGTTGAGGGACATCTTGGGGTTTTCCTCACCCGGGTAGAAATTGCTTGCATTTTTCCCGGAGGTTGTTATATTATAAAACAATTTTCACCGATTAGCAATAGGGGTGGGCGCAAAAATCCTTTATTTCCTCAACCTGAACAGCAATTTTATCTTCTGCAGTGAGCTGAGGAATCAAGATAGATAAAGCTTGCGTCGAGGTCCTTTGGGCCTCGACGCAAGTTGAGCTGTTGCTCGTCCCGGTGAACTGTTCATACTCAAAACAGTCAGGAGGCAAAAATGGCCCGCCAATGTGCATTATGTGGCAAAAAGCCAACGGTCGGATGTCGAGTGAGTCACGCTCACAATGTCACTAAACGGGTGTTCCAACCCAACCTGCAGAGAGTGAAGGTGATTGTTAATGGAACTCCAAAAAGGTTGATGGTTTGTACCCGTTGTATCAAATCAGGCAGGCCCCGTAGGGTGTGAACCCACCCACGGGGCAGGCTGAAAAAAGCAAACTCTATAGGGGATTGCTTATCTGTTGATCCCTTTTTCCCTCCTCAAGAAGGTCCGGATGGTTCCAAAGCCTGTCTATGGGTTCTGTCAGGATATCCTCTACTGGACCAGGTCTTTTTCTATTTCGCCTTTGATTTCTTATAAAGGTCGGCACCTCGACAGACCAGGTCTTTCCCGGTGAGGATATCTTTAAACCTGACTCCTTTTGGACACCGGCAGTCGATCTGTTCAGGCCGGTGGCGATGACGGTCACCCTTATCTCCTCGTTCAGGTTCTCGTCGATGACCGCTCCCAATATTATATTGGCATCCTTTCCTGCTTCCTCATAGATAATAGTGGCAGCGGCGTCTACTTCATGAAGTGTCAAATTGGTTCCCCCGGTTATATTCACCAGAACACCCTTGGCCCCACTGATGGAGATATCTTCCAGCAGAGGGCAACGGATTGCCTGCTGAGCGGCATCAACAGCACGATTTTCACCCTTAGCGGTCCCAGTGCCCATCAAGGCATCCCCCATCTCCAGCATTATCGTCTTCACATCGTTGAAGTCCAGATTGATCAACCCTGGGACAGTAATCAGGTCTGATATGCCTCGGGTAGCCTGATAAAGCACGGAATCAGCCATTTGGAAGGCTTCCAGCAGGGTTTGTTTCTCATCCGCTATGGAAAGCAACCTCTGGTTGGGGATGACAATTAAGGTATCCACCCGTTCTCTGAGCTGGTAAATGCCCTCCTCGGCGCAAGCCATCCGTTTGCTTCCTTCGAAGAGGAAGGGTTTGGTCACCACTCCCACGGTCAGAGCGCCGGCGTCCTTAGCCAGTTCAGCGATGAGTGGTGAAGCCCCAGTGCCGGTCCCACCTCCCATCCCAGCAGTGAGGAAGACCATATTGGTGTCCCGAAGCACTTCTGCAATTTGGTCCTTGTCCTCCTCGGCTGCCTTTTTGCCAAGCTCCGGATCACCTCCCGTCCCTAACCCCCTGGTTATGTTATTCCCAATCTGAATCTTATGAGGAGCCTGAGAGAAACTTAATGCCTGGGCATCCGTGTTGACTGCCACCAGTTCGATGCCCCCCATCTGGGAAGATGCCATCCTGTTTATCGCATTTCCGCCAGCTCCCCCTACTCCGATCACCTTCATCTTTACATATTTTTTCTCCGCCAGATCGAGCGACAGATTCATCTTTCACCTCCCTATGTTTAGAGAAAATCCTTAAGCCACTGTTTTATTTTATCAAAGGTGCCAGATGGCCCCAATTGATGTCGAGTTCTTTGTATTTTGTGGTCTGCCCTGCTCACCGGGTAGCGGAGTAGGCCCACAGCGGTAGAATAGATGGGAGTTTGGATGGTATCAGTTAAGCCAGTCACCCCCTGTGGTATTCCTATCTTTGTTGGCATTCCGAAGACCTGCTCTGCCAGTTGGGCACTTCCCTCCAGCATAGCACCTCCCCCGGTGAGGATTATCCCGGCGGGCAACAGTTCGGCATAATCGCTGCGTCTTATCTCTCGCAGGGCAAAGCTGAATATCTCTTCCATCCTGGGCTGAATAATGGAAGCCAGAAAACCCCTGGGCACTTCTCTGGGAGGACGTCCTCCTACCATCGGTACCTGGATCTTCTCTTTCTCGTCGACCATAGAGAGAAGGGCACAGCCGTGGTCTTTTTTAATCTGCTCGGCTTGATCCAGAGGGGTAGACAAACCAATGGCGATGTCATTGGTGACATTTCTTCCCCCTAAGCTGACGACGGCTGTATATCGGAGAGCCCCTTCAAAAAACAGAGCTATGTCAGTAGTCCCGCCCCCAATGTCCACAACTGCCACCCCCAGCTCCACCTCGTCTGGAGAGCAGACAGCATAGCTGGAGGCCAGAGGCTGCAGAACCAGCTCTTTTATCCTCCTGCCAGCTTGACTTACGCTTTTATAGACATTCTGGGCAGCAGTGACCGCTCCGGTGACGATGTGCACCTCGACCTCCAGGCGGACCCCTGATATCCCAATGGGCTCTTTGATCCCCGGTTGGTCATCGACGATGAATCCTTGAGGCAACAAGTGAATAATTTCTTTATCCTTAGGTATGGTTACTGCCCTGGCGGCATCGAACACCCGTCTCACATCCTCACCAGTTATCCCCCTGTCTGGATGGGAAACTGCCACCACTCCACGGCTGTTGAGACCGCGGATATGGTCTCCAGCGATCCCAGTGTAAAGTGGACCCACCTTCACCCCTGCCATCCGTTCTGCATCCTCTACCGCTTTTCTTATCGCTGCTGCGGTCTGGTCGATGTTGACCACCATCCCTCTTCTTATCCCATAAGAGGCAGCTGTGCCCACTCCCATAACCTTTAACTCTCCATTGGTTGTGGTCTCGCCTATGATGGCGCATATCTTTGTGGTTCCTAAATCTAATCCAGCAATTATTTTCTCTTTAGCCATTTCTTTTTCCTACAATATAACCAGGCCTGAGCAAAAGAGAGGCCGAGGTTTTTTATCCTGAGTCCTGAAAATCACAAACTACATGAACTCCAACAATTTTAAACGGCTCTCTGTGGTCTCTGCGGTTTCTAAAAACAGCGTTTATATCCCAACCACTACTTTCCCTTCAAATCTGAGGTCGATATACCGAGCAGAAAGTTTACAAACCCTTAATTTCTCCAAAACTGCTTCCAAACAGAGGATCTGTCGAGGAACATCTCCCTGTTTTAACTTCACTTGAGTGCCACCCCCAACTAAGTATAAAGTCAAGGGGTTACCTATCCTTAACTCTGATATCTCACCTAACAGTGAGGGGGCAAGACGGCTAACTTGTTGCAGGAATTCTATCGTCCGGTACAGCTCAGGGGAAGCAACTGTCTCTCCGAGCTGATAGGACCGCAGGGTTATGCCTGTTATAATAGGAACAGAGGGGAATGAGGCCAGATAGGGCAACAGGATTGCCTCTTTATCCACTCCGTAGAGACGGTCAAGATTTATCAACGCAACCGGTTCTCTCTCTGAAACTGAGATACATATCCGGCCTGGCAAGACTCTGGAGAGAGTGACCTTTTTAATCATTAGATCTCTTGCCACCCTAACCGCTGTCTGCTTTAGGTCTATCTTGAAGATATTCTCCCCTTCCTTCAATCCAGAAAGTGCCAAAACTCTTTTTTTATCAAGAACGTGAACTCCCTCGACCCTGATCTCGACCACCCGGAACAGTGCCGCCGAGCCCAGCAGAGAGCGGATTTGACGAGATGCAATCCTCACACCTAAAGCAAAGCAAACGAGTAAGACAAGGCTTATAATATCCTTCAGCAGTCTCCTGCTCTTCGGAGATACCATTAACAGACCTCAGCTGAGTTCAACCCGGATTCGGAAAAACACCGAAACAACCGAAAGATAATGGCGAAGTCCAAATGGACTTAACCTATTCCTTTAGTTAGCTCTTCGTAGAGTAGCCCTTCTATTGACAGCTTGCCTTCTTTTCGACTAAACACTAAATTATAGTAAAACCTGGAAATACATTAAGAAACAATTTAATGCAATATTCAGTGCCTTTCGGAGTTTTTTAGTGTTCAAATTTCCAGATCTATGTTCAAAAATTTCAAAGACTATGGGGAAAATTCAGGTGGTTTTCCCTATTGCTCGACAAGCTCTATCTCCAGCTCTAATTCAATCCCGGTGGTGGTTCTAACGCGTTCCCTTATCTTCTCAATCAGCTTCAAGACATCGCTAGCCTTAGCCTTTCCACGATTTATGATAAAATTGGCGTGCAGTTCTGAGACAACGGCGTCTCCACAGCTCATCCCCTTACAGCCTGCCTGTTCGATAAGCTGTCCGGCTGAGTAGCCGAAGGGATTCTTAAAAACACAGCCAGCACATTTTTCCCCCACCGGTTGGGATGTCAGTCTTGTCTTGAGGTAGTCTTCTATTCTTGTCTTCACATTCACCGGGTCTTCTGGGTAAAGCTGGAAGGTGACCCCAGTGAGGATAAGCTCTTTTGGTAGGCTGCTTCGGCGGTATTCGAAGATAATCTGGCTCTTTTTAAGTATCAAGAGTTCCAGTGAGTTCATATTAAGTGCCTCTACTTCAAGCAGTGGGTCGGATATCTCTGCTTTCAGGGTACCGGCGTTGCCCTTTACTGCTCCCCCCACGGTTCCTGGAATCCCGGCAGCGAACTCCAGTCCCCCTAATCCTTGATAGGCACAGAACTGGAGGAGTTGAGGCAGTTCTACACCTGCTCCTGTAGATATTCGCCCGTCAGAGGCGCTGATCTTTGAGCAGGCCTGGTTGAGTCTAAGTACCAATCCTGACACCCCGGAGTCCCTCACCAGCAGGTTTGTCCCCCTGCCGATTACAAAGACAGGTTTTGTCTCTCTTTTAGCCAAGGCAAGGACTTCCTGTAAATCAGCCATGTCGACGGGGCATACGAAGGCCTCGGCTGGCCCTCCAATTCCAAAGGAGGTATGTTCAGACATAGGCTCATCGAGCAACACCTTACCCCGACAAATCCTCGCCAGCTCCTTTTGAAAAGCAGATCTGCTCATTTTAATCTCTTTCTAACAATTTAAGAAACTCCTCTGCTGTCTTCCAAATATCGCCCGCGCCAAAGGTGATGACCAAATCTCCTGGTCGAGTAATCTGGAGCAAATATTCTACAATCCTCTGTTTTTCTGATATATAAGTAACAACCGGATTGCCATATTCTCTGGCAGCCGCAGCTACCAGTTCTCCGCTTACCCCCGGGATGGGAGTCTCCCTGGCAGGGTAGATATCTGTAACCACTATTACATCAGAGGCAGATAGGGCTCGGCCGAAATCCCGGTGGAAATCCCGGGTGCGGCTGTAAAGATGCGGCTGGAAGACAGAGACAATGCGGTTCCGCCATCCATTCCTTGCCGCTTTCAGGCTTGCGGCAATCTCAGTAGGATGGTGGGCATAGTCATCCACCACAGTGATACCTCTGACTGTGCCCTTTATTTCAAATCTCCGGTGTACCCCACTGAACTCTTCTAAGGCCTTCTTAATCTTCTTGAACTCTATCTCCAGTTCCAGACCTACAGCGGCTGCAGCTAAGGCATTCTTAATATTGTGAACCCCTGGAACCTGTAACCGGATCTCCCCCAGGTTCTCTCCTCGATAACAGAGGTTAAAGCTGGAGGAGAAACCCTGAAAACAGACCCGGCTGGCTTGAACAGCAGCATCTGGATTGAGGCCATAGGTAACCAAAGGCTTTTTTACCTCAGGGATAATGGACTGAAGACCAGGTTCGTCAAGGCACAGAATCACTGTCCCATAAAAGGGCACTCGGTTTACGAACTCCAAAAATGCCGATTTGATTTGAGCCAGGTCTTTGTAACAGTCCAGGTGCTCGGTCTCTATATTAGTTACCACTGCCACGGTGGGAATGAGCTGGAGGAAGGAGCGGTCGAACTCATCGGCTTCGGCCACTAAGAATTCGCTGTTCCCCAGTTTCGCATTTGTCCCCAGGCTGCGGATACGTCCCCCTACAATGATGGTGGGGTCCAATCCCCCCTGGGTTAAGACTCGCCCTGTCATCCAAGCAGTGGTGGTCTTGCCGTGGGTGCCAGCTATGCCAATGCCATACTTCATCCGCATCAACTCTCCTAACATCTCGGCGCGCCGGATGATCGGTATGTTTCTCTCTCTGGCTCTCACCAGTTCGGGATTGGAGGATTTAACCGCTGAGGAATAAACCACTATCTCTGCCCCCTCAACGTTCTCTGGACTGTGGCCCTCGCTAACTTTAATACCTAAGGACTCTAAATGCTCGGTGATAGAGGTTTTCTTCAAGTCAGAGCCGGTTACTCGATGGCCAAGGTTGTGGAGCACCTCAGCAATTCCGCTCATTCCGATACCACCTATGCCCACAAAATGAATATTCCTGATCCGTTTTAGCATCGGTTTTTTGTCCGACAGAATTCTCTCCATAATATTATCTTAATTTTCTCATCCCATTGTTATTTAACAGAGTCAATCTATATTAAGCGATTCTTTATCATTGCATTGACAATAAGTTCTGCAGCCCTGGGCCGGGCTAATCTCCTGCTGTTCTCAGCCATCTGTTGAAGTCTTCTTTCGTCATTTAACAGTTTCATAATAACGGCGGCTAAGCGTCTGCCGTTCAAGTCCTTATCTGCGATTAGACAGCAAGCTCCGGCTTCAAGCAACACCTGGGCATTCTGCTGCTGGTGAGCTGTGGTAGCGTAGGGATAAGGGATTAAAATCGAAGGCAACCCGCACCTGGTCAACTCTGCGATGGTTGTGGCCCCTGATCTGGATATGACTAGGTCTGCTGCCCCTAAGGCGGAGGCCATATCGTCAATAAAGTCCCAGAGAACAATAGATAAAGTAGAAGAGGTTGTTTTCTTCTTCACCTCGGAGTAATCCTTACTGCCCGTTTGCCAGAGAATCTGGAGATTGTTGCCCCAGGAAAGCTCCTCCAGTGCCTCCAGCAATGCCTGGTTAATTCTGCTGGCTCCCTGACTGCCACCGAAGACAAGCAAGGTTTTCTTGGAGCTATCCAGGCCCAGCTTCCTCTGCGCCTCCGATTTTGTGACCGTACCTATCTCTCTTCTGATTGGATTCCCACACACCACCAGGTTATGATAATTGGGGAGATATTTCTTTGTTTGACTGAAGCTTACATTAACCTGCCGGGCGATCCTGGTCAGGACTCTGGTGGTTACTCCGGGCAGCAGGTTCTGCTCCTGAATAACTACTGGTGTCCCCAGGAGCCAGGCAGTGGCCAACACCGGCCCGCTGGCATATCCTCCAGTTCCTATAGCTACTCGAGGACGATAAGTGATCATTATCCAGGCCGCCTGGAGGGTTCCCAGCACCAGCACCACTGGGAATATGAGGGTTCGTAGGGAGAATCTCCGGGGCAGACTCCAGGTGGTTATAGTCTTAAGCCTGTACCCTGCCTGGGAGACCAGCCGGGTCTCCATTCCCCGGCGTGTGCCCACAAACAGTATCTCTGCTCCGGGATATCTATCTCTTATCTCATCGGCGATGGCAACAGCAGGGAATATATGTCCTCCTGTTCCTCCAGCAGCAAACAGCACCCTCAACCCTGCCATACCCCATTTCCCTCCTTGGAGATATTGAGCAATATCCCTGTGCTCGCCAGGGACAGAACCAGAGAAGAGCCCCCATAGCTTATGAACGGCAATGGTAATCCAGTAGTAGGGCAGACCCCTATTGCTACTCCGATGTTAAGGGCGGCATAGATGGCAATCATAATAGTCAGACCTGAAGCAAGAAGAAAGCCGTGTAGATCTGGGGCTCTGTAAGCAATTCTCAGTCCCCGCCAGATAAAGACCAGAAACAGGCAGAGGATGGACACCGCTCCGATGAAGCCCCATTCTTCTCCTATTATAGAGTAGATGAAGTCGGTGTGGGGGGCAGGCAAGAAGAGGAATTTCTGCCTGCTGTGGCCCAATCCCAATCCCCGCAGACCTCCGCTTCCCAAGGCCAGAAGCGATTGATATATCTGGTAATTTATACCTTGAAGATTTTCGTCGGGATGCAAAAAGGCTTTTACTCTGGCCAGTCTGTAGCCCACATGCAATATAGAGAAGTAAATAATGGAAAGCGCTGCCAATACAAATCCTCCTAAATGGGAGGGCTTCATCCCGGCTAAGAAGAACATAGCTGTGATTGCGGCCATGATGGCCACGGCAGTGCCTAAAGCTGGCTCTAAGATGATTAACCCTACAGCCATAAGGAGGATTAACAGATGGGGCAGGAACCCCCAAGCGAAATTCTTTATCCTATCCTGCCGTCTCCTCAGAGAGTCAGCCATATAGATAATCAATGCAAGTTTCATAAATTCTGAGGGTTGAAAGTTAAATCTGCCGATATGAAGCCAACGACAGATCTTCTGGGGCTCACCTGTGAACTTAGGCATTAGCACCACTACCAACAGAACAAAACCAAACACAAGAAGGGACTTTGCCACTCTACCAGAAAGCTTGTTGTAGTCGGTAAGTGCGGCCAGGATCATCACCGTTGTTCCCAGCAGAAGCATAAATAGATGCTTTTTCAGAAAGAAACTGCTGTCTTGATATTTCACCTCCGAGAGCACTGAGCTGGAGCTGTAGACCATCACCACCCCTATTCCCATTAGTATTATGGTGACAGCTAACAGTGTGAAGTCTATGGAATTCTCCTTCACCTTCTCCACCCTCTGGGCAACAAAAGAGAACTGTACTGCTGTTATCTAATTTTAAGCGTACTCAAACTCAGCAGGGCAAAAAGCAACCCCAGGAGCCAAAAACGAATAACAATCTTAGATTCTTTCCAGCCCTTCAGTTCAAAGTGATGATGGATGGGAGCCATAAGAAATACCCTTTTCCCTCGCCACTTAAAGGAGCAGACCTGGATTATAACCGAAAGCACCTCGACCACAAACACCCCTCCGATAACCACCAACAGTAACTCTTGTTTCACTAAGACAGCTACGATACCCAGAGCACCCCCTAAGGCCAAGGCGCCTGTATCCCCCATAAATACCTGGGCAGGATGAGCATTATACCACAAGAACCCCAGACAAGCCCCTAAGACAGACAGACAGAATACCGTCAGCTCTCCTACTCCGGGCAGATAGAGGATATTCAGGTAATGGCTGAAGATACTATGGCCGCTCACATAACTGATAGCGGCATAAGCGGCTATGGCAATGCCCACCAGCCCAATGGCTAATCCATCCAGACCGTCGGTTAGATTGACCGCGTTGGAAGTCCCCGTGACTACAAGGATTACCAAAGGGATGTAGAACCACTGAAAATCAATAAGATAATTCTTTAAAAAGGGCAAGTTTGTCTTAGTTGCCAGCTGCTCAGAGAGGGGGTAAAGATAGAGAACAAGTCCAATAGTGAAACCTAAGCCAATCTGACCCATAAGCTTGTATCTGCCTACTAATCCCTTTGGTACCTTTTTGACCGTCTTCAAGTAATCGTCTACAAGGCCCACTGTACCCATCCACGCTGTAGAGAGAAGCATCAAAAGCACATACCGATTAGACAAATCCGCCCACAGAAGCGTGGGGACAATGATAGCCAAAAGGATGAGGACTCCTCCCATTGTAGGGGTTCCTTGCTTGGAACGATGCCCCTTTGGTACATAGCAGTTAATCTGCTCGCATAGTTGGTGGTTCTTGAGTTTGCCAATAACCCAGGGGCCAAGGACAAAACTTATAAGCAGGGCGGTTATGGCCGCATAGGCTGATCTGAAAGTTATATATCTGAATAGATTAAAACCAGAGAAATACTTTAATAAATGTTTGTAAAAAAGGTAATAGAACATATTCTTTCCTTTTATGCCAAATACAGGCGAAAACCGCCAGAAGGCATCACCGACGCGCCTCTGCTCTCCTCCCACATTTCAACGGCGCCTGCTATAGCCTATGCTTTCCACAATCTGTTCCATTCTCAGCTTCCGGGAGCCTTTGATCAGAATCACATCCCCCTCTCTGAGAAACTGAGAAAGCCACTGTGAAACCTCCTGGTTATCTTGGAAATGCCTTGCCTTTCCGGCCATTCCCAGGCTGTTTGCCTTATGGGAGGCCAGCTTCGATAACTCTCCTACGGTGAACAGGTAATCGATATTGCCCTCTGCCACATATTGGCCGATCTGTTCGTGAGCCTGGGGGCTGTGTTCTCCCAGTTCTAACATGTCCCCCAACACGGCAATGCGTCGCCCTCGGCCTTTAGGCTTTAGGGACATAAGCAGTTGTAGTGCAGCTTTTGTCGAATCAGGGTTGGCGTTATAGGTGTCATTGATGAACTTCACACCACCTTTCTCCTCTATCTGGCATCTGAGGGCCGCGAGCCCAAAGCCTTCCAGCGCCCGCTTGCACTCCTCCGGTGGAATACCCCAGAGCTCTGTGACAGCCATTGCTCCTAAGGCATTGTAGATATTATGCAATCCCGGTGCCTTAAGTTGAATTTCTGTCCCTTTCACCTTAATTCGGCCGCACCCATTCTGGTCCCAGCAGAGGACTGCTGCCTGGAAATCAGTCCTGGCCTTGATTCCAAACCCTACAAATCTCCCCTTAACTTCACTACTTATGGCCTGCAAGTAGGGGTCATCCATATTGAGCACAACGGTGCCTGAGTTGTTCAGATATTTTATCAGCTCTGCCTTGGACTGGGCTATCCGCTGGATAGTGCCGAAACCTTGAAGGTGAGCCGGGCCAATGTTAGTGATAAGACCCACCTCAGGAGCGGCTAACTCTGCCAGTTGTCTTATTTCCCCTGGAGCACTTGCCCCTAACTCCACCACCCCAATCTGATGTTGAGGAGAAAGCCGCAAGAGCGTGAGGGGAAGACCAATATGGTTGTTCAGATTACCCGCTGTCTTAAGCACCCAGAACCGGGTGCTCAGAATCTCTGCAGTCATATCCTTCGTGGTAGTTTTGCCGTTTGTCCCTGTGATGGCAACAAAGGGGATAGGGAACCTTCTCCGGTAGGAGGCTGCCAGTCTTTGTAGAGCCAGCAAGGGGTCATCCACCCTGACCAGTAGTCCCCCACCTCCTGCCAGCTTCGGATAATCTCGCCGGACAACGGCTGCACTGGCTCCCTTCTGGAGTGCCTGAGGCACAAACTGGTGCCCATCGAATCTTTCCCCTTTGAGGGCAAAGAATATCTGACCCCTCTGGATTGTTCGGGAGTCTATGGAAACGCCTTCCGGCTTGAGGCTCAGAGAGGAGGGGATAGAATCCCCTTCTGCCTGACCACCGATAGCAACAATAATCTCCTCTATTGAAAGTCCCTTCATCGTTCAACCTGTAGGATTCCCCTCACCACCTGACGGTCGTCGAAGGGAAGAATTCGGTCTCCAATTATCTGGTAATTTTCATGTCCTTTGCCAGCAATGACTACTGCGTCTGCCTTTTGGGCAATCTTCAGGGCAGAGGCGATGGCTTCTCTCCGGTCAGGCACAACTTGATAAGCCCCTTTGTTCATGCCCCCAGTGATCTGTTTGATGATCTGGTCGGGGTCTTCGTTGCGAGGATTATCCGAAGTGACGAAGGAGAGATCTGCCATCTGAGAGGCCACTTTTCCCATAAGCGGGCGCTTGCCTCTGTCTCGATCGCCTCCACAGCCGAAGACCAAGATAACCCTGCCAGATGTCAACCCCCTTACCGCCCCCAGAAGTGCCTCTAACGCAACTGGGGTGTGGGCATAGTCAACTATCACTGAAAAAGGCTGACCACAATCTATTTGCTCAAAGCGGCCGGGAATTCTCTGTACCTTTCCGATTGCCTCACCGATGAACCTCAACTCTAAGCCGTTTACAAACCCCACTCCAATTGCTGCCAGAATATTTGTGACATTAAACTTCCCTTTTAGACTTGACCTAACCCTAAGTTCTCCCCCCGGGGCTTTTACCAGAAGTTTTATTCCTTCCCAGTCAAGCTCGAAATCAAGAGGGCGGACCATCGCCTTCTGGGAGAAACCATAGGTCAACACCGGCACCTCTGTCCAGCGGAGGATCTGTGCAGAGGCGGGGTCGTCTATGTTGACCACCGCATGGGCTCCGGTAGAGACATCTAAGTCTTTGAAAAGCTTACCCTTGGCCTTCAAATACTCCTCATAGCTGTGGTGAAAGTCGAGGTGATCTCTGCTTAGATTTGTGAAAACGGCGGTTTGGAACCTTATACCGTAGACCCTGTCTAAGGCGAGGGCATGAGAGGAGACCTCCACTGCTGCCGCCTGCTGTCCAGAGTCCAACATCTCTGCTAACATCCGGTTTAAGTCTAAGGACTCAGGGGTAGTTCTATTGGCAGCAAGAGAGTGGCCGCCCACCTGGTAGTTGATGGTGCCGATAAGCCCGGTTCTGATACCTGCTCCTTCAAGCATCTCTCTTACCAGGAGCGAAACCGTGGTCTTACCGTTTGTCCCGGTAATGCCCACCAGCTGCATCTTCCGAGAGGGATGTCCATAGAACTCATCTGATAAGATAGCAAGCGCCCTTCGAGAGTCAGGGACTTTGACGAAAGTTGCCTTCGTCGACTTTCGTGAGACGTCTTCCTGTTCCAAAACAACAGCTCTGGCACCTCTGGCCAGAGCTTCATCTATGAACTTGTGCCCATCAGTCTGAAAACCCCTGACGGCGACAAAAAGGTCTCCTTCTGCTGTGTGTCGGGAATCGTATTCGATCTTTTTTACCTCAATGTGAGGATCTCCGCTCACCACTGCCTCTGGCAGCGATTTAAGTAAGCAACTAAGCTTCACTGTGGTCTACCTTTGGTTACGGCGGCTACCGCCCGCCACTTCCTGCCTCGATTAAGCAGACTGTGCCGGCTCTGACCTTAGCTCCTGCCCGGGGGATTTGCCTTTGCACCACACCCGTGCCGACAATCTTCACCTCTATTCCCTGGCGGTGGAGGACCTCTACTGCCTCCCTGAGGCTCATCCCGGTCACTCTGGGCATAAGATGGCCCTCATCAGTCTGGTTTGCATAAGCCTTGGATTGATTTTTAATCTGAATCTCTGAGAGAGATGTAGAATTGAGAGAATCGGTGTGGGCTGCAAGTGTTACCGACTTTCTTCTTATCGGGCAGTCATTTAAACTGAGGATTCGGCTGATGATTCTCTTGAAAGTGGGGGCAGCTACCTGTCCGGCCCAGTGATTTTTTTGTGGTTCATCGATGCTCACTAAGCAAAGCAGTTGAGGGTCTTCGGCGGGCAGAAATCCTATAAAGGAACAGACGACTTTTTGAGGATCGTATCCTCGGCCATTCTGTCGGTTTTTCTGGGCAGTGCCTGTTTTGCCAGCCACGGAGAAACCTTCTATCTTAGCCTCCACTCCGGTGCCCGAGTCCACCACACCGCACAGCATATCAGTAAGCATCCGAGCAGTCCCCTCAGAGATCACCCTTCGCACCACCTCAGGGGACTGTCTTCTCACTACCCGGCCGTCTTTCCTAATGATTGACTTCTGAATATAGGGTTTCATCAAATATCCCCCGTTGGCAATAGCACAGTAGGCGTTAGCCAGCTGAAGAGGAGTGGCGGATATCTCCTGCCCTATAGCTATTGTAGCCAGCGACCTTTTAG
>CAZQSC010000010.1:0-25437 GCA_964595705.1 uncultured bacterium
AGCCCTCTCCCTGAAAGGGAGAGGGAGCATTTAGGACTTTTTACGAATCAAACAATTCTGAATCAGGAGCAGATCCGGATGCTACAGGCGACGATGATACAGCCAGGCAGGATTGTGTTCAGTGAAGTGCCCAAACCTCAGGTTAAACCCACAGAGGTTTTGATTGAAGTCAAAGCCTGTGGTGTCTGCGGCTCTGATGTTCATGTCTGGCGGGGAGAGCACCCGTTCACCTCCTATCCTATAATCCAAGGCCACGAATTTGCTGGAGTAGTTGCCTCTGTAGGCAGAGATGTTGTCAGCCCAAGCCCGGGCAGAAAGGTCACGGTGGAGCCTTCCATAGTGTGTGGGAAGTGCTATCCCTGTCGTCACGGTAAGTATAATATCTGCGATAATCTGAAGGTAATGGGATTTCAGGCCGACGGGTGCCATCGCAACTTCTTTGCCGTGCCTGCCCAGAAGGTGATTCCCCTCCCTGATGAGATCTCCTTCGAAGCAGGGGCGATGGTAGAACCTACTGCAGTAGGGGTACATGCCGTCAGAAAAGCGGCCCTAAAAGAGGGGAACACGGTTGTCATCTTAGGTGCCGGGCCCATTGGCCTTCTGACTATGCAAGTGGCTAAGGGGCTGGGAGCCTCCAAGGTGATGATCACCGACGTTGCAGATTTTAGATTGAAAGCTGCCCAGAGACTTGGGGCCGACTGCGTGGTCAACGCCCAGCAACAAGATGTCCCTACTGCCGTAAGAGGAGAGTTCGGTAAAGATGGCGCCGATCTGATCTTCGAATGTGTGGGCGCAGAGCAAACCCTGGAAACGGCCATCCAGACAGCCAGAAAAGGCTCAAAGATTATCGTTGTCGGGGTTATCGGCGGACGCCCCCGGCTTTCCATAGGACTGCTTCAGGATAGAGAACTGGAGATGACAGGAACACTTATGTATATGAGAGAGGATTTCTTACTGGCCATTGAGCTGATTAGATCTGGCAAGATCACCCCCGAGGATATGATCACCAAGAGGTTCAAATTTGAAGAGTTGCCTCAGGCATACCAGGAAGCAGATGCGAACAAAGATAGAAATCTTAAGGTTATGGTAGAATTCTAACCGTTTTCATCTGGCACGATGTTAAATTCTATAAACATCTCGTCTCTAACGAGGCTCTCCTCTGTCCCGATAGGAACAGAATGTTTATAGTAATCAAAAGAAGTGCGCAATTCCTCCTCCCTTTCCGGCCCCGATATCATCAAAAAACGCTTTAACCCGACAAGTGTGGCTATGAGTCGTGCCGTTACCTTCCGAAAAATCCCCGCTCACAGTTTAGTCAGTTGAATTTGCTTCCGGCCTTTGAACTTTGGACACCACCCCCATATTTCTGGTTTTACCCTTGACATCGGATTAGAATTTCGTTATTCTTAACACAACAGAGGAGAGAGCTTTAATGGAACGATTTTTTGAGACTCTGCCCCTTTGGGTAAATATATTCTTATTCTTCGCTGGATTCTTGATCATCACCAAGGGCGCTGATTGGTTTGTCGGTTCTGCCGTCACCATAGCAGAGGCCACAGGGGTCCCTAAGATTGTAATTGGGGCTACCATCGTAAGTGTGGCCACCACCTTCCCCGAGTTCTGTGTATCCTTTATCGCCAGTTTGATGAAGCACCCGGGGACTGCCGTAGGTAATTCCATCGGCTCTGCTGTCTGTAACATTGGCCTTATTCTGGGCACCTCTGTGCTTATTAAACCAATGATTGTGCAGAAGAAGACAGCACTGCGCCAGGGGGCATTTATGATCGCCGCTGGCATCTTAGTCACCCTGCTGGCTGTTGATGGACAACTATCACATCTGAATGGACTGGTTCTGCTTGTCGGGCTGGTATGTTACATATGGTACTCCCTCCAGAACTCTGGAAGGCAGCACAACTCTACGGCAAACAACAGCCCAGAAACAGTGGGTGGAGAATGGTCCCCCCAGCAGAAATTTTCTACAACACTGCGCTTCTGCGTCGGTGGGCTCAGCGTGGGCCTGGGCAGTGTTCTTTTAGTACAAAATGCTGCGGTAATAGCTCGCTGGCTGGGCGTGCCCGAGTTGATCATCGCCCTCACCTTAGTCTCCGTGGGAACCTCTTTGCCGGAGTATGTCACCTCACTGACGGCGATAGTGAAAGGGCACGGGGATCTGGGAGTAGGCAATGTCCTGGGAGCAGATGTATTAGATATACTCTGGGTCTTAGGGGCCTCCAGCCTTGTTCGCTCTCTTTCCATTCAAAGGCAAACCCAGGTGCTTGACTTCCCCTTTATGCTCCTTCTTATGGGCCTGTGCGTGCTCTTTAGCACTACTGGGCGGAGGATCTACCGGTGGCAAGGAGCTACTCTATTTGGCATCTATGGCCTCTACCTTTTGTTGATGTTCCGCCTTTTCACCTGACAAGACAGGAAGGAGGATATCCTTGCGTAGACTTCTGTTTTGTTTAACTGCTCTGTTGTTGATCTCCACCACAGTCTCCCCGGAAGAGATCTCCATTATGCCGGTAGACCAGCTTCGACGCGGGATGAAGGGGGTGGGGAAAACCGTCTTCCAGGGTACCAGGATTGAGGAGTTCGATGTGGAGATCTTAGGGGTGATGCGAAACTGGAACGCCAAAAGCGATCTCATCTTAGCCAAACTCTCTGGCAAACCTGGAGGTGCACTGGCCAGGACAGGTCAGGTCATCGCTGGCATGAGCGGAAGTCCGGTCTATGTGGAAGGGAAATTGATCGGCGCGGTGGCCTATTCCTGGTCTTTTGCCAAAGAGCCTATCGCCGGCATCACCCCGATAGAGGAGATGCTAAATGTGATAAAAGAAGACCAGGGGGAACAGATGGGTTCTCTTCCCCAGCAGACTTATCCTTTAGCCTCTTTCCAAACAGGCATTCCCGTGCCCAAAGAGATTGCTCTGGCCAATCCTCAGGTAAAAGGCCTCCAGGGGGCGATTCTGAGGCCTATTGCCACCCCTCTGGTGCTGAGCGGCTTTGACTCTGAAGTTATTGAACAGATGACACCTCAGCTGGTTGAATGGGGCCTTATTCCCCTTCAAGGGGGTGGGACTTCTGCGCAGCAGCCCAATGACCTTCTCCTGGAGCCAGGTTCTCCCTTAGGGGTCCAACTGATCCGAGGCGATCTGAACGCCACCGGCATCGGTACCCTCACCTATCGCCAGGGCAACCAGATAGTTGCCTTTGGACATCGGATGTTCCTCTTTGGTTCTATCAGTTTCCCTATGACCGGAGCTTACATTTACGACATTATGCCATCTCAAGCCTTCTCCTTCAAATTGGGGGCACCGACACAGATCTTGGGAACCATCCACCAGGATCGCTACCCTGGTGTTGCCGGAGTCGTGGGCCAGATGCCCGATATGCTCCCGGTAGAGGTGCGGATTGGCTCTGGTTCTGAAAAGGAGAAATATCAGTTCCAGGTTATCAGAAATCGTGAGCTGTGCCCCTATTTCACTCTCTACAGTCTCTACAATACAATCTTAGTCGCCGAGAAAGTCCGTGGTGACGTTACCGTTAAAGCACAAACACACATCCAGATTGAGAACTACCCCGATCTCAGACTACAAAATCTTTATTCCGGCCGCCAGAGCATTCGTCAGATCTGTCTCCGTCTGCTCTATCCACTTCACGCCATCGTTCAAAACCCATTCGAAGAGGTAAGGATCAAGGGAGTTAGGTTTGATATTGAAGTCCAGGAGAGGATAAAAGCTGCCAGGATCAAAGGGGTGCGGGTGGATAAAAAGACTCTCAGGCCAGGGGAAGAAGTCCAGGCAACGGTCACGCTGGAGGAGTACCTTGGCAAACGTTTCTTTCGAAAAATCTCGTTGAAAATCCCGGAAGATGTGCCCGAGGGGGAAATCACACTCTGGGTAGGTGATGCCCAGACCCATAGCGTCTGGGAGGAGAAACGCGCACCGGATAAATATAAGCCTAAGAGTCTATCTCATCTACTCCAGATTCTGTACAGCGAGGAGAGAAACAACACCATAATTGTCCAGCTCTTCCGTCCCGAAAAGGGACTAACCGTTGAGGAGAGGGAGATGCCATCCCTGCCGGCATCGGTCCTGGCTATTATGGAATCCTCAAAACAGACAGGCCAGACCGGCTCTGTCACTGGCACGGTCATTGCGAAAAAGGAGATTGAGACCGATTCTGTCCTCTCTGGAAGCTGCTCTGTTTCGCTTAAAGTAAGCCGCGAAATCAAGTAGGGGCACAGCGCGCTGTGCCCCTACAAACTCTTAGGGTGGGCCTCGCCGTCCAGGCAACGAAGGGCACAACAACCCTCCTCGGACATTCTGCTACAGGTAGACCTATGAAGATAGACTTCCCTTACGAGGGCATCGAGGGAGTTGAAATCCCCGCTGCTAATCTTTTGGGAATCTTCGCCCCCCAAAAAGACCTCGCCCTGTCTCAAAACGAGGATGAGATTATCTGCGAGGGCCTTTCCCATCCTATCGGCTCACCTTCTGTGGAGCAGATTGTCCAGCCAGGGACAGAGATCGTCATCATCTCGGACGACAACACCCGTCCCACACCTGTGGCCAAGATCCTGCCTCTGTTGGCCGAGAGGCTCTTGAAGGGTGGAGCCACCAGAGAGAAGATAACCATTCTGGTGGGCTCTGGCACCCACCGGCCGATGACTGATACAGAGAAACTGAGAAAGTTTGGCCGACAAATTCTTGAAAATTTTAAGATTGTGGATCACAACAGCTATGACCTTGAGAGCCTGGTGAGCCTTGGCCCCAGCGAAGATGGCACAGAGGTGCTAGTTAACAGGAAAGCGGTTGAAGCGGACTTGCTCATTGGAATTGGCCAGATTGTCCCCCATGGGGTAGTGGGTTTCAGCGGTGGGGGGAAGATCGTCCAACCGGGAGTCTGCGGTGAGGCAATAACCGGATGGACTCACTGGCTTTCGGTCCGGTACGATGAGTCCCAGATCTTGGGTGTCAGAGACAATCCGGTCAGGGCTCAGATAGACGCTGTAGCTCAAAGGGTGGGCCTTGATCTGATCATCAACTCTGTTCCCAGCAGCAACGGCAGGATTGCTGCTGTAGTAGTCGGCGACCCGGTGGAGGCCCACCGAAAGGGATGCCAGATAGCAACCGAGCTGTTTGGCGTACCCCTCCCCAAGTTGCCGGACATTGTCCTCACAGACTCCTATCCGGCGGATTCTAATCTGTGGCAGGCAGCAAAGGGGCTTTACTCTGCCGCAACGGCCGTCAGGCAAGGCGGAGTGGTGATTCTGGTAACTCCCTGTCCCGAGGGAGTGGCACCTGAATACCCTGATTTTCTGGCCAACGGCTATCTCTCTCCCCAACAGGCCTGGGAACGATTTAAAACAGGGCAGATAAAGACACTTACGGTGGCAGCCCACTTAGCACGGGTGGGAAAGTTGGTCAGAAGTAAAGCCCGCACCATCCTGGTCTCCCCTGGAGTTTCTCCCCAGGAGGCTGAGAAGCTGGGACTGCTTTATGCCCAGACAGCCAAGGAGGCCTTGCAAAAGGCCTTTGCTTTGATAGGGACAGATGCCCAGGTGGCCGTCCTCAGATGCGGCGGCGAGATTTTACCTCTATTGCCTGAATAACTGGTAAGAAGCCCAAAATGCTCCTCCTCCCTTGGAGGGAGAGGGCCGGGGTGAGGGTGAAAGTCTTGATATTTCAAGGAGTTTTTCTTCCCTCTCCCCCAGGGGAGGGGATATACGACTTCTTACGAGAGGATCAAGATGGAACAGATAGTCACCCCTGCAAAATCCCTGCAAGGCGAGATCACCCTGCCCGGGGATAAGTCTATTTCCCACCGAGCGGTGCTGATTGGATCCATCTCTGAGGGGATCAGTGAGGTTGAGAACTACTGCCCTGGCCAGGATTGTAACCACACCGTGGAAGCAATGAGGCAATTGGGCATTGAGATTATCCTCCGGGGTGGTAAACTATATGTTTATGGCCAGGGACTCCGGGGGTTAAGCAAGGCCCCGGGACATCTTTATGCTGGAAACTCCGGGACACTTATGCGCCTTCTTGCTGGCATACTGGCGGGGCAGCCGTTTGAGTCGGTGCTCACCGGCGACCAATATCTCACCCGCCGTCCAATGAGGCGGATTATCGAGCCCTTAAGCCAAATGGGGGCGGAGATCTCCGGGAACAACAACCAGTATCCTCCCCTGAAGATCAAAGGCGGCCGGTTGAAGCCCATCTGGTACCAGACGCCCATTCCCAGTGCCCAGGTTAAATCGGCCATCCTGTTAGCTGGACTTTACGCCAACGGGAAGACAACGGTGGTGGAAAAAGCTCCCTCCAGAGACCATACCGAGAGGATGCTCCAGGCATACGGCGCTGAGATTGAGAGGCAGAAGAGTAAAGAGGGCTTTCAGATTAGTGTAAAAGGAGATCCCAATCTCTCCGGGCAGAATCTCTCCATCCCTGGGGACATCTCCTCGGCAGCGTTCTTTGTCGTAGCCGCCACCATTGTGCCAGGCTCCCAGGTGGTGATTAGGGATGTGGGGCTGAATCCCACCCGCTGCGGACTGTTAGAGGTGCTCAGAGAGATGGGGGGAGACATCCAGGTGGAAGGTCAGAGGGAACAGGGGGGTGAGCCAATGGGAGACCTGGTGGTCAATTTTTCCCCTTTAGAGGCAATGAAAGTGGAGGGGAAGATAATCCCCAGCCTGATCGATGAGATCCCGGTACTTGCCGTGGCAGCCACCCAGGCCCGGGGAGAGTCGGTGATTCGAGATGCCGGAGAACTGCGAAAAAAGGAGACCGACAGGATCTCTGCCTTAGTAACCAACCTGAGAAAAATGGGGGCCGTGGTGGAAGAGCTGCCAGATGGGATGGTGATTGAAGGGGGACATCGGCTCATCGGGGCTTCAGTGGAGAGCTTCGGCGACCATCGCATCGCTATGGCCCTGACCGTTGCAGCCTTAGTGGCCCGCGGAGAGACAACCATCGAGGGGTGGGAGTGGACCCTCACCTCCTTCCCTGGATTCATCGAAAAGCTCGATTCCCTGAGAAAGGGATGAGATCAAAATTCTGAGATATGAAGCAACCCACAGAGAAGAGAATTCAGAGGTTTTTCTGCGACCTCTGCCTTCTCTCTGTGGTTAGGTCTTCGGCAGTACTAAGAAAGGTCTGAGCATGGAAATTGATGGTAGTACCACAGTTGTGGGGGTGATCGGTTATCCCATTGCCCACTCACTCTCTCCCCGGATGCATAATGCAGCCATCGGGGCCTTAGGAATAAACTGGTGCTACCTGCCCTTTCAGGTGGCTCCAGAGGATTTAGAGAAAGCCATAGAGGGGATACGGGGACTTGGCATCAGAGGGCTTAATGTCACTGTGCCCCACAAACAGGCAGTGGTGAGATTTCTGGATTGGGTCTCCCCTGAGGCCTCAGTTGTCGGGGCAGTGAATACTATTTCTAACGAAGGGGGAAGGCTATCGGGGTACAACACTGATGTGGAGGGCATCTTAGCGGCACTCCGATTCGGCGTCGGGTTGGAGAAACTGCCAGAGAAAGTGGTGGTGTTGGGTGCCGGAGGCGCCGCCAGGGGGATTGTCTACGCCCTAACTACCGTCGCAGAGGTGAGGCATATTGTGATTTTAAACCGAACTGCGCAAAAGGCAGAGAGATTGGCTACCGAGATGGAAGAGATAGCCGAAGAAAAGACCAAAATCGAGGGCAAGGGCCTGGAGAGAGAAACCGTCCGGGATGAATTGAGAGAGGCTGCTCTGATGATTAATGCCACCCCAGTGGGGATGCACCCCAATGTAGACCGCTCCCCTATTGAGGACCTCTCTGCCTTCCACTCCCGATTGGTGCTATTCGACACCGTCTACAATCCTAAGGAGACGAAGCTTATGAGACTGGCACGCTCCCAAGGGGCGAAGAGTTTCAATGGGCTGGATATGCTGGTCTATCAGGGGGCAAAGTCACTGGAGATCTGGACGGGAAAAAAGGCGCCTGTGGAGGTGATGAAAGAGGCAGTTAGGAGTTAACACCACAGCGGTATTGTGTCTCTACTAACAACTAAAACAGAACCTATACCCTCACAGCCGCAGCCAGCTTATCTGCATCCTTTCGATTAAGCTGAGCCTGGATCAGAACCTCGTTTTCCTTATAAACCTCATGTAACACATCCCCCACTCGGTGAATCCAAGAGAGCATCTCTCTTTCTGCCTGGGGTATCCTCAGTTGGACTTCCACCCAATGTTGGCGCAACAGCTCTATCATAGCCCTTTTTAAGACATCTATACCCCAGCCATTGAGGGCAGAGGTGAAAACTGCACCGGGGTATCTCTCTTGAATTCTGGAGAGCAGTTTCAGGTCTGCTACTAAGTCTGATTTGTTCAGCACAAGCACGGTGGGCTTTCCGGCTATTTGAAGCTCATCGAGGATATTCTCTACAGTGGCAATCTGCTCTTCGAAACAAGGATGAGAAACATCTGATACATGCAAGAGCAGATCTGATTCGATAGCCTCCTCCAGGGTGCTGTGAAAGGAGGCAATCAGGTGGGGAGGGAGTTTTCTGATAAACCCCACCGTGTCGGTGAGCAGGATTCTCTGATGTGGCGAGAGTTCGGCTATCCGGGTCATAGGGTCGAGGGTAGCGAATAGGCGATTTTCTGTATAGGCGTCTGGCGCCTGGGAGAGTCTATTCAGCAATGTGGACTTCCCCGAGTTGGTGTAGCCCACCAGAGCCACCCGGAACATACCAGCCCTTCTTTTCCTCTGTGTCATTCTGCTCTTTTCAATACGCCTAAGCGCTCTGGAGAGCTTTGTTATTCTTCTTTTGACCTGCCTTCGGTCGACCTCCAATTGAGTCTCTCCTGGGCCGCGGGCTCCGATTCCGCCTACCTGGCGGGACAGATGGGTCCACTGTCTGGTCAGCCGAGGCAAGAGATATTGCAGCTGCGCCAGCTCCACCTGGATCTTTGCCTCTTTGCTCCTGGCTCGCCGGGCGAAGATATCCAGAATCAAGCCGCTACGGTCTACAATTTTAACCTTGGTGACCCTTTCCAAGTTTCTGACCTGAGCTGGGGACAGATCGTCGTTGAATATAATAAGATCTACACCAAGAGCCTCCGCCTCTGAGGCTAAGCCCTGGGCTCTGCCCCGGCCAATGTAAAACGCCGGGTCCGGCCGGCTCCGCTCCTGAACCACCCGGCGGACAACCTGTGCCCCGGCGGTATCAGCCAGAGAAGCCAGCTCATCCAAGGACTCCTCTGCCTCTTTTCTCACCATATATGAACAGACAACACCAACAATAATGGCCCTTTCCATCTTCTCTACCAGCTCCACCCTCCTTCTGAGAATGAATCTCCCCACAGCTTGCCACCCCACCCTACGATTCATCCCCGCAGCAAGCCGCGGGGTATTCTCGACGATTTATTCTATAAACATCTCGTCTCTAACGAGACTCTCCTCTGTCCCAATAGGGACAGAATGTTTATAGTAAAACGGCAAACAATAGCCAATGGAATTACACCACAGAACAGCGCCTGGAGACCCTCTTCCAGAACAGAATGGTTAACTGGTGAGTGGTGAGATTCTTTTAAAAAATACTGACATACAGCTTTCAGGACGTTCACACCCCATAAGGGCAGGTCCCACACCAATGACGGATGACTAATGACTAATGGACTCCAACACCACCAGATTATCCCGATGTACTACCTCCTCGTAGTAACAGTAACCGAGTATTTTTTCTATCTCCGAGGATTTTTTTCCCAGAATCTTTTTTAACTCCTTATCACGGTAGTTAACCAATCCCCTGGCAATTTCTCTTCCCTTCGGATTCTGGATGCTAACCACCTCTCCGTTCTCAAACTCTCCCTGCAGGTTTATCACTCCAGAGGGAAGAAGACTTTTCCCTCGTTCTACAATTGCCTGAACAGCTCCGTCGTCGACTACAAGGATACCCTTTGGAGGATGACTGAAGGCAATCCACCTTTTTCGGCTGGCCATTCGGTCCGCTTGAGGCAGAAACAGTGTTCCCACCTCTTTACCGTCGAGGACATCCACAAGGCTGTGTCTTTTGCCGTTGGCAATGAGCATCATCTGCCCTGAGGCGATAAGCATCTTTGCTGCCTCCAGCTTTGTTCTCATCCCTCCAGTGGCTACCTCGGTGGCCGTTTGGCCAGCAAGCTTCTCCAGCTCCGGGCTGATCTCTGTGATGGTGCTAATCAAACGGGCCTGGGGATGTTTGCGAGGGTCAGCAGAGAAAAAGCCATCCGTATCGGAGAGGATTATCAACAGGTCGGCATCGATTAGATTAGCTACCTGGGCTGAGAGGTTGTCGTTGTCACCCACCCTTATCTCATCTGTAGCCACACTGTCGTTCTCGTTGAGAATAGGGATAACCCCATAGCTCCACAGAGTGACCAGAGTGTTTCTCACATTCAGATAGCGCTGTCTGTTTTTTAAATCATCTGCAGTGAGCAGTATCTGAGCGATGGTCAAGTTGTGGCGCCCGAAGGCAACCTGGTAGCTGTGCATAAGCTGGTTCTGTCCCACTGCTGCTGCTGCCTGAAGTTGCGGAATAGAACGGGGACGCCTTTTCATAGAGAGCTGTCCCATCCCGGCGCCGATGGCCCCCGAGGAGACAACAGCTACATCGACCCCCCGGCGTCTCAACTGGGCTATTTGGCCTGCCAGGGCCTCAATCCATTCGACATCAGGCAGGTTGTTTTCAGAAGTAAGCACCCGAGTGCCCACCTTCACCACCAGCCTCCGCACACGTCTGAATCTCTCTTTTCTGTCTATTTCTAACATTTTCCTTGCCGTTAACTTGACTCTGTTAGATTCTTATCATACTATAAATATTTTGCCCCTATCGGAACGGACAGGAGTCTCGTTAGAGACGACATGTTTATAGAAAAATCGTCTCCCCAAAGATATTAGTCCCATTAGGGACGATATGTAATTTAAAAACTTATGGAGTCAAACCCAAGCCTTATTTGACACAAATTGCAAAGGATAGAAAAATCTTTAGCAGAGTTTTCCGAATCTAGGTTAAAGATATCTTCCTTCTAGTGCTACATAGCCTTTTAGCTGGTGCATCAGTGTCTCAAATTGTTCTGGCAGGAGCGACTGGGCGCCGTCGGAGTAGGCATCTTCTGGATGAGGGTGGACTTCGATCATCAGGCCGTCGGCCCCGGCAGCAACGGCCGCCTTTGCCATAGGTGCTACTAAACTTCTGACACCACAGCCATGGCTGGGATCAACAATGACCGGCAGATGGCTCAGTTGCTTCAACATAGGCACAGCCGAAAGGTCCAATGTGTTGCGGGTATACTCCTCAAAAGTCCGTATTCCCCTCTCACAGAGGATCACCTGCTGGTTGCCTTCGGATATTATATACTCGGCAGACATCAAAAGCTCTTTCACGGTGGCCATCATTCCCCGTTTCAGCAGAACAGGTTTGTTGATGTGTCCAACCCGTTTCAGCAGAATGAAGTTCATCATATTTCTGGCACCTATCTGAAGTATATCGGCATACTGGGCCACCAGAGGAACATCCTCGGGGGCGAGCACTTCTGTGACCACGGGCAGGCCTGTCTCTTCCCTTGCCTGGACCAACAGTTGTAATCCCTCCTCCTGAAGTCCCTGGAAGCTGTAAGGGGAGGTCCTGGGTTTAAAGGCTCCCCCACGCAGCAGCTTTGCCCCCGCCCTCTTAACTCCTGATGCCGTCTGCAGTATCTGTTCACGGCTTTCCACTGAACAGGGGCCGGCAATTACCACGAACTGGTCCCCTCCGATCTTCACATCTCCAACCTCTATTACCGTAGGCTCTCTTTTCAGCTCCCGCCCAGCCAATTTGAAAGGCTGAAGGATAGGCACCACCTTCTCCACCCCAGACATTAACTCCAAGCTCTGAAGCCTCACCTTGCCCCTCTCATCCCCAATGGCCCCAATGACCGTTCTCTCCACTCCATATATGGGGTGTGGCTTATAGCCTAACTCTTTGATCCGCTTGAAAATCCGATTAATCTGCTCTTTTGTCGCTCCCTTCTGCATCACAATGATCATCTGATTTCGCTCTCCTTGATTACCTTAACAATATCACATTTTTCTTAACCTTAAGAATGTCGAGCCTGGAAGGACTCTCCCCCAGGAAAGGCTTTAAGAATTCTTTTGTGCCAGAGGGCTTCTGCCCTCGATATCATCGTAAAACAAGAAAATCACCTCCAGGAGGTTCGTAAAAAATTACCTAACACCTACTTCATCACAAAGAACATAAGGAGGTAACGTCCCTAATAATCAGAGGATTATATAATTTATCTTCCCTGTATTTTGCGATAAATCTTATCGATGCCATATTTTCTCATCCGTTTAACCCTGTTCTTGGCATTTATGTGGGCATTAAGGGATTTAGTAAAGATATGGGTTCCATCTCCCTTAGCCACAAAATAGAGGTAGTCGACCTTGGCCGGATATAGGGCAGCCAGGATGGAACCTCTGCCGGGGTTACAGATAGGTCCGGGGGGCAAACCCCGGTGCAGATAGGTGTTATAGGGAGAGTTGACCCTGGTATCTGCCTTCGAGAGCTTCCGCTTACGACCACCTAAGGCATATATTACCGTGGGGTCGGCCTGGAGGGGCATTCCCAGCTTCAACCGTCGGTGAAATACCGCAGAGATAAGCGGCCTCTCCTCAGGAACCTGCGCCTCTTTCTCAATTATCGAGGCTAAGGTAACCACCTGGTGGACGGTCATCCCTATCTGTGTTGCCCGCTGCCTCAGCGAATCAGCGAATATGCTGTGAAATCTCCCCGCCATTGTCTCCAGTATCTTCTCCTCGGATGTCTTCCAATAGAATCTGTAAGTATCTGGAAAAAGGTAACCTTCCAAATTAGGAGCACTGATGCCTAATTTTCGACAGAAGTCCCGATTCCGGGTCAGAGCGACAAAGCTGGCCGAGTCAACCTGAATGGCTCCTTGGAACACGGCAGCGATCTGCCTTACAGTCAGCCCCTCGGGAATAGTAATCTGTTGGATTAGAGCACCTCCGGCCCTCAGCCTCTCAAGAGCGGAAAGGACAGTTGTCGGCCCCACAAAGTGATACTTTCCAGCCCTGAGTTTGTTCTCCAGGCCGTAGAGCTTTGCCATAAGCGTGAAGAAGGAGCGACTGGCAACTATTCCTTTGGCCTGAAGAAGACCGCCAATCTGAGCAGCACTCATCCCCTCTTCTATCACCACATCAGCCTGACCCACTCCGGGACCTGGACGATTAAGAAAGATCACTGTGCCCAGAAAAGCGGCAACAGCCCCTGCGATAAGTAACACCGAAAGCTTTGTTGAGGCTATCCTGAGGGTTAACCGCAAAAGCTTCAGAGGCAAAAAAAGGAGAGAGACAACAGCCAGTGTCACGCTAGAGACAAAAACCGCCGACAGGGAAACGGCGAAGAGAAATATCTGCTCAGCCCCCAGGCAACCGCTGGACTTGTTAGCTTCCATCCTTATCTCCTTGGTGAGAAAGGCCATCCAGATACTCCTGGAGGAGTATCTGGGCGGCAATCCGATCTACATCCCTCTTTCTGTTCTTAATCTTGAGGCCCATCTGATGAAGCACCCGGTGGGCGGCAAGAGAGGTTAGCCGCTCATCGCAAAGGATAACCGAAGCTCCTGTTTTCTTGCGTAGTTGTTCGGCAAAACCGCTCACCTCCTGCGCTTTCTGGCCTTCAGTGCCGTCCATATTCACCGGAAGTCCTAAGATAATCTCTGAGACTCTGTAGACCTTGACCAGCTGCTCTATCTCAGAGAGGGCATCCTCAGGGGAGTTCACTGAGAGAGTCTCCAGCCCCTGAGCAATTATCCCCAGTGGGTCACTGACCGCAAGGCCAATCCTCCTCTGTCCGTAATCTATGGCTAAAATCCTGGTTTGTTTCCTCACCCGCTGCTCCATCCCTTGAGAAGGCGCCACACCTTTGTCTCCCCCAACTGAACTTTCACAAAACATTACATTCTATAAACATCTCGTCTCTAACGAGACTCTCCTCTGTCCCGATAGGGACAGTTTATAGTAAGATAGGCTGCTTATAATTTAGACAATTCCCTGTTCATTGTCAAAGGATTTCTGCAGAGCAGCCGTGAACTAAAACTTCTGAGGAGGGCAAACAGCGGCAAAATATCGCTTGACTTTCCACCGGGTTTTGTATATCTTTAATACACAACGGGAAGAAGATCTCACGTAACTTAAATCCAATAGCTTAAATAAGGAGGCGAAAGATGACACGGCTGTGGAGCTTTTGTCTGATCATTGGCGTAACTGTTCTGTTAGCTGGTTGTGCAACTATGGGCCGAAAACAGCTGGTCTCAAACGAAGAACTGCTGGAGCAGATCAATCTGCTGAAACAGAAAGGCGAGACAGACTCATTGGCTATGGCCAGAATCGATGCACTTGAGCGCCAGATGAAGCTGTCACAAGAGGAACAGCAGAGACAGATTCAACGCTTAAACGACCGGGAGACTAGCCTGGAAACCCGAGTGACCATTCTGGATGACCGTTTGGAGAAGCTGGAGAAGGGCATCACCAGTGCACCAGCGGTGCAGCCCCCTGCTCCAGTCACCCCTTCCCGGTTTGAGAGCTATAAAACAGCAGTGCCCTCTTACAACGCAGCCCTTCAGGATTATTACGCTGGGAGGTACCGTCAGGCCATCGACAAATTCTCCCAGTTCATCCGGCTCAATCCCCGTAGCGATTTAAGCGACAATGCTCAGTACTGGATTGGCGAATGCTACTATAGCCTGAATAATTATCGCCAGGCTTTAGCTGAATTCCAAAAGGTTTTCCTCTATCCTAAAACTAACAAAGCAGACGCCGCTCAGCTTAAGATCGGCTACTGCTATTTAGAATTGGGAGAGAAAACCAGGGCTTTGGCTGAATTCAAGCAGTTCCTCTCCCGGTATCCCCACAGCGAATATGCGGAGAAGGCCAAAAAGATGATAGCCCAGTTGCAGGGTTATTAAGAATCATAGCGGGTCATTTGCCACGAACATAGCCTGGTGAGCGGTGATTGGCTGGATTTTGTCAAAAAATACTGGAATACAGCCTTCAAACTCATATCCTAAAGGGTGAATTCCCTCTCTAACACCGTCTTACGGATTAGAGTAGCCAGGTTGAAGCGGAGAATGCTTTAGGCTTGGTTTGCGGCTTTAAGTTAGTTGAATACAATTAGACCATCTCGTGACCTTCTATTTTTCGACAGACTCTGCTTACTCCTCTACCAGTCACCAGTAACCCAATAGGAAAGGGAGTGAGTTTTTGAGCACAACAGAAAAAAAAAGACCGTGGCGGAAATGCCGCCTGTTGAGAATTATCCGGCCCTTGGGGGTTCTTCTCCAGGTGCTCCTCTTATGCTTGTTCGTGTTACCAGCCTTCGGGGCCGAAAAGTCAGTGCCGAGCAACTTAGAACTGTTGCGAAAAGTCCTCAGTCAGGCTGCAGAAGAGGCAATACAGAGGTGTCCTCCGGGGAGTTTGCTTTCCCCGGTGTCACTGCTTGCCGAGGACGAAAATGAGGCCAACTGGCTGGTGGAGAGCGTCTTCACTGAAGAGTTGACTAAACATGGACTTGGGGTTTTAAGCGGACAACAGCTAAAAGAAGGAGAAGCTCCCCTGCCTCAAACGGAGCTTTTTTATAAAATTCTTGAGCTTCGTATATCCTATCCCAAACAGAGACGACACCGGGTGCTGGGCACCAAATGGGTCAGCCGCCTGGCCCAGGTGAAGATCTCCGTGCAATTAGCCTCCAGTGGAAGGGTCGTCTGGCTGGACGACATAAAAGCCTCCATTAAAGACGAATTCCCTCGCAGGTCCCTGAGTTGGGTGGAAGATGACTCATACCCGTTTACAAAGACCGAGTTCAAAGAGAGAGACTGGAATAGGTTATTAGAACCAGCGATCGTCTCGGCAGTGGTAGGAGGATTGGTTTATCTGTTCTATTCCAACAGACAATGAGCCAAAGGAGATGACTTGCGATATTTATATTTAACCCTCTTGATGTTTATCTTCACCACTGCTGGCTGCAGTTCCCAAAAGCTGAACACTCCGCTTACCGCCTCGGATTATTATCAAAGGGGCGAAAAATTTTTAGACAAGAAGGATTATCTAAAGGCCATAGAGACTTTTCGCACCATCACCACCAACTTTCCTGGATCAGATTTGGTTGACGATGCCCAATATGGGCTTGCAGAGGCGTATTTCCGCTCTGGCGAGTATTCCACTGCCATATCTGAATATGAGAAACTGATCAGGGAATATCCTCTCAGCGGGTTTGTGGAGAGGGCCCAGTTCAGGATTGGCGAGTGCTATTTGCGCCGGTCTCTCCCTCCCCAACTTGACCAAGAAGAGACCTATCGGGCGCTGGATAAATTCAACCGCTTCATCCAGGAGTATCCCAGCAGTGCGTTGGTCCCCCAAGCCAGGCAGAAAATCCTGGAGTGCCGGACTAAACTGGCTCAAAAGGCCTACCTGAACGGCAGACTTTATGCAAAGCTGAAGGCCTTTGATGCTGCTCTCTATTATTACCAGAAGGTGGTAGATCAGTTCGGTGACACCAAGTGGTTTGCGCAAGCGGAGTTTGAAATAGGTGAGATTCTGTTGAAAGAGGGCAAAAAAGACCTGGCCTTGGACGCCTTCCAGAGGGTATTGACCCGCAGCTCAGACGAAAAGCTGAAAAAGAAAGCCGCCCAGAGGATAAAGAAATTAAGGAAAGCAGATGAACAGAGCAGAGGGCTCAACGGTGGGGATCCTGGGGGGGACTTTTGACCCTGTTCACATCGGACACCTGATCGTAGCCGAGGAGATCCGAATCAAGTGCGATCTGGAGAAGATTTTCTTTATCCCTTCGGCATACCCACCCCACAAGCTTGCTCGGGGAATCACCCCTGCCCAGCTCAGGTGGGAGATGGTCTGCTTGGCCACCCAGGACAACCCCTACTTTCAGGCCTCGGCTATCGAGATAGAGCGGGCAGGTCTGTCTTATACAGTGGACACCCTCACTCAACTGAGAGACATTTGGGGCCAGAAGGTCCAGATATACCTTATTATCGGAGCAGACGAAGCCATAGAGGTCTCCACCTGGAAGGAGCCTGACCGAGTCTTTGACCTCTGCACAGTACTTGTGGCCAGTCGCCCTGGATTCGATCTGAAAGCCATCGACCCTGGGTGGAGAAAGAAGATGAAATTTGTGACAGTCCCGCAGATAGAGATCTCCTCCACTGCTATTCGCAGGCGGGTAGGGGAAGGGAAAAGCATTAGATACTTAGTCCCCAGGCCTGTGGAAGAGTTCATCCGGGACAAGAAACTATATCTAAACAGGTGAATTTGGAATCTGACTTTCAAACAAGGTTCAGCTATGGGTAACGTCCTCGATAGGTTCCGGTTGTTCTGGTTCGCTCTGTCAATTCTACTGTTGCCTTTGGTGACAACCTCTGCCGAGTGGGCTCAGGGGATTGGGCCTAAGGGAGGAATTGTCAACAGTATAGTTATTGCCCCCTGGAATTGTGACACCCTGTTTGCGGCCACTTTTGACGGGCTGCTCCTGAGTGCCGAGGGAGGGAAACGATGGGAGAGGTTTGGAGAAGGGCTTGAAGGCCATCATCTAAGGGTTCTTGCCGCTGATACCACCGAGGTGGGGACACTCTATGCCGGCACCTACACTGGGGGCGTCTTCCGAAGCACTGACCGGGGCAGGACTTGGGCTCCAGTGGGCCAATCTCTCCCCGGCTCCGATATCAGGGCTATCCTGATCGATCCCCAGGATCATCGTATTCTTTATGTGGCCAGTTTCGACGGAGGGGTAGCCCAGAGCACGGATCAAGGTGAATCCTGGACAGATATTTCTGCAGGGCTGCCGCTGAAGAAAGTCTCTGCCCTGGCCCTTATCCCTGGCAAACAGAAGGCGCTTTTAGCCGGGGTATGGACAAAAGGCTTATTTAAATATAGTTTTAGTCAACAACAGTGGTATCCTTGCGCTAAGGAGCTAGCCACTGAGGCCATCACCTGCCTGGTAGTCGATCCCCAGGCGCCTCAGACCCTCTACATCGGCACCTATGGAGGGGGAGTCTATATAACCGAGAACGGAGGAGAAAGTTGCAGCCAGCGTAACAAAGGGCTCACCAATCTTTATATCAAATCCTTGGCTGTGGATACCCCCTCCACGGTTTACGCTGCTACTGACGGTGGTGGTGTCTTCAAAAGCCTCAACGGGGCAGAATTCTGGACTGCCGATAACGAGGGGCTGGAGCATAAGTACGATTACTGTGTCACTGTCTCCGCTGACACTTCAGGGGCAGTGCTTGTCGGCACCTGCTGGGGAGGAGTCTACCGGAAGATCAAATAACTGATGTTGCTAAAGAGCAGACCGGGAGGATCATCACTTCATTAAAAAGCGAGGATAGAGGGATGGGCACCCCCAGTTCTCCGTAAAGGAAGATCGGCGACAGTCTGTGTCGTAGACCCGGTTGATAGACAAAACTTTTTCTCACCTTTTAAAATATGAATGAGGGATCTAAAATGAAGATACTTCTAATTTATCCAAAGTATCCAGACACCTTCTGGAGTTTTAAACATGCCTTGAAATTCATCTTTAAAAAGGCAGTTAATCCACCCCTCGGGTTATTGACCGTCGCTGCGATGCTTCCTGAACGATGGGAGAAAAAACTTGTGGATATGAACGTAACGACACTAAATGATAAAGACCTTGAATGGGCTGACTTTGTTTTTATCAGTGCTATGTCCGTCCAAAGGGAATCTGTAAAGGAAATCATTGCCAGATGCAAAAAAATAGGTGTTAAGATTGTGGCTGGTGGTCCTCTTTTTACAACCGGATATGAAGAATTCAAGGATGTAGACCATTTTGTGCTTAATGAGGCTGAAATCACCCTACCGCAGTTTTTGAAAGACTTGGGAAATGGGGGAGCTAAACATATTTACACTTCTAATCAATGGGCCGATATAGAGAAGACACCAACCCCACTCTGGGGGCTTATCAATATGAAAAAATATGCCACAATGAATATTCAGTATTCACGGGGTTGCCCTTTCAATTGTGAATTCTGTGATATCACAGTGCTTTATGGTCATAAGGTGCGAACAAAGAGTAAAGACCAAATATTAGCCGAATTAGAAAGCCTATACTCCCAAGGCTGGAGGGGTGGAGTATTTTTTGTCGATGATAACTTTATAGGAAATAAGAGAAAATTAAAAAAGGAAATCCTGCCCGCTATAATTGAATGGATGGAAAGAAAAAAACGGCCCTTCTCTTTTAATACGGAAACATCTATAGACCTTTCCGACGATGAGGAACTTATGCGTTTGATGGCTAAAGCAGGATTCAATACGGTGTTTGTTGGTATTGAAACTCCGGACGAAGAGAGTCTAACCGAATGCGCTAAGTTTCAAAACAAGAATCGTGATTTGCTCGCCTGCGTTCGGAAAATCCAGAAGTTTGGTTTACAGGTGCAGGGAGGATTTATCCTGGGCTTTGATAGTGACTTGCCTTCAATTTTTGAAAGACAAATTAAGTTCATTCAAAAAAGTGGCATTGTTACTGCAATGGTTGGCCTATTAAATGCTCCCCGGGGTACAAGACTTTACCATCGTCTTGAAAAAGAAAATCGATTGTTAAAAGATATTTCTGGTGACAATACAGACTGCTCAATTAATTTCACCCCTAAAATGGACTATGCCACGCTTATCAATGGTTATAGAAAGGTTCTCTCTACAATTTATTCTCCTTCTTATTATTATGAACGGGTCAAAAAGTTTCTAAAAGAATATGAATTGTCACAAAAAGGGACATTTCAATTCCGTTTTAGTTATTTGGGGACATTTTTAAAATCTATTTTGCATTTAGGGATAATAGGGAGAGAAAGGGGTCATTATTGGAACCTTATTTTCTGGTCATTGTTCAGGTGTCCACGATTTTTTCCATTAGCAACAACTTTTGCAATCTATGGTTTCCATTTTCGAAAGATTATCGAAAAATATATGTAAAATATCTGGGAAGAAAAAGCTCGGTCTAATGCCTTTTAAAAGGCCGAAGTCCAATAAAATCGTTTCTCTTATCTTTTCTTAAACGATTAGATGTTATATATTTTGTTTTCTCTGTGGCCTTTGCAGCTTTGAACTAAGATCCGATTTTTTTACGAGAGAAATAATATTGATCCGTTCGTAAAAAATCGCATTTCCCCTCCCCTGTGGGGAGGGGACAAAGGGGAGGGGGAGAAAAGTACTTGAAATATCGACACCTTCACCCTCACCCCTACCCTCTCCCTGAAAGGGAGAGGGAGCATTTAGGACTTTTTACGAATCAATCAATATTGGAACTTGGCTTTTCTACCCACCGGTGGGGTGTCCGAGCGGTTTAAGGAGGCGGTCTTGAAAACCGTAGTCCCGCAAGGGACCGTGGGTTCGAATCCCACCCCCACCGCCATGGTTTTTTCAGGTACCTATTAACTTGACTTTGTCAATTTAAATCCGTATCTTTATTGCTGCAAAATTCAATGCCAAAGTTGATCCTCTCGTAAAAAGTCCAGAGTATTCCCTCTACCTTGAGGGAGAGGATAAGGGTGAGGGTGTTCCCCTCCCCTGTGGGGAAGTCGAAATTATATGGAACTTAGATCTTCTCACCTTTAGATGCACTTCAGCTTGGAGAGGTGGCCGAGTTGGTCTAAGGCAGCCGCCTGCTAAGCGGTTGTGGGGGTAAAACCCCACCCAGGGTTCGAATCCCTGCCTCTCCGCCACTGCCGGGTAGTTTCTACACCGGCTTTTGTTTTTTCCCTTCAAGCAGTCCAGATGCGGATAGACCTTTTTCTGAAGAAATGCCGACTGATAAAACATCGCTCGGAGGCAAAGCAGGCCTGTGAGAACGGCATCGTCCGAGTCAATGGACAACTTACCAAGCCTGGCAAGACAATAAAAATAGGCCAGAGAATCGCTATCGATTTCACTGACTGCTACTTAGAGATAGAGGTCCTTGATCTCCCCCAAGGAAATGTCCCCAAGACTCTGGCTCCTCGGTTCTACCGAGTAATAAAAGATCAGAAAAAAGAACCTCCTGAGTTTTAGAGAGATCCTTATGTTTGCTGTCGACGCTGCAAATACCTCTTATACCTTTCTTCCAAGGCAGAAGGGGAGATGGGTTAACTGGTTAGTTGGTGAGTGGTGAGCGGCGGGTACAGTTTACCTTATGCCTACTAAGGGTCAATGACCGATGATTTTACCGGCCTTAGGAAGACTTGGCCCGGTTCTTAATCTCTCCTACGGAAACAACTGAGAATGAATACCCCGGTTGTGCTTATAACCTTAGGTGATCCTGCTGGAATAGGACCAGAGGTAATTGTAAAGGCATTCGGGACTGGCAGGCTGACAGAACTGGCAACTGCTGTAGTTGTTGGTCCTCCCCAATTTCTAAGGAGGGCTCTTCAGTCCACAGGGGTCCGTCTCTCTGTCGAAGGGATCCGTCTGCCCAGCGAGGCATCCTTGGTAGAAAAATCCGCTATCCCGGTGATCAAAACTGCCTCGGAATCTCCTCCTCCTGTGCAGTGGGGGAAGGCTAGGGAGGAAACGGGCAGGATTGCCGCCGAAGCAGTGATAGAAGCGACGAAACTGGTTCAAACAGGCCAAGCCGATGCCTTAGTCACCGGGCCGGTGTGTAAAGAGGCCTTGAATCTGGCTGGATATAACTACCCTGGGCAGACAGAGATGCTCGCCCACCTTACAGGCACACAGCGGTTCGCTATGATGCTGGTTGGCGGCGGGCTCAGAGTGGCCCTGGTCACTACCCACTGCGCTGTCTCTCAGATTTCCCGAAGAGTCAACAGGGAGATCGTGCTGGAGAAATTGGAAGTCCTCCACCAGGATTTAGAGACCCGGTTTGGTATTGCCTCTCCTCGGATTGGAATCTGCGCCCTCAATCCCCATGCCGGGGAAGGCGGACTGTTCGGCAAAGAGGAGATCGAGCAGATTCAACCTGCCATCAGAGAGGCAAAAGCCAAGGGAATCGAAGCCCTCGGTCCCTTCCCTGCCGACACTCTATTTGCCAGAAGGGAACAGATGGGATTGGACGCTGTTCTGGCTATGTATCACGATCAGGGCCTGATTCCACTTAAGCTTGCCTCTTTTGGCCAAGGGGTGAATGTCACCTTGGGACTTCCCATAATAAGGACTTCACCTGACCATGGTACTGCTTTCGACATCGCGGGCAAGGGCACGGCCGATCCGGCAAGCCTCATCGAGGCCGTTAAATTAGCCGCCTCTATGGCCCGGAGAGCGAAAAGTGTCGAAAAATGGAATCTCGCAACTCAATCTGACCGCAACAAACCGAATTTGAACCAGACCCTAAAGGCGTGAATCGACCTCAATGCAGAGACGACCCGGCAGGTCGTCTCTACGATATATCCTCTTCGCCATTCAATGCCCATTTTTCGACAGAACCTGAAAAGCCAATAAATACGTGTCGCTTAGAGCCCACCCGGTACCCGGAAAACTTTGCTAATCCGATGTGGAATCTCCGCCACGTCCGTAGCGGAGGTCTTTAGACCTCCACATATGGTGACCTGAAGGTCGCCGCTACGGGCAGGAGGCACAAAAAGGCTCCAGCGGGGTCTATCGGATAGGTTCTAAACAGGGAAAGGAGCAGAGATGAAAACAGCAGCAAAGGCCTTGTTGTTCATCCTAATTGGCTTGATTTTAGCCAGTTGTGGTGAAGAGAAGGAACAGGGACAGGAGGCAGAAACAGCAAAGAGGGCACCGGATTTCTCAGCTACAGAGCTGGAGGGGAAAAAGGTGAGTCTGTCCGATTTCCGGGGTAAAGTGGTGTTGCTGAATTTCTGGGCAACCTGGTGCCCGGCGTGCCAGCAGGAAATCCCAGAGTTGGAGAGGATATATGACGAATATAAAGACAAAGGGGTGGTCGTCATCGGGGCAGGTTCAGAGAGTTCCGAACAGATCCGTCAGTTCAAACAGAGGATGGCTATCTCGTACCCTCTGGTGAAGGTGGACAATAAGGTCTTCTCCACCTATCAGGTCAGAGGAATACCCACTACATATATCATAGACAAAAGGGGGTATATCCAACACCGACAGGTGGGATTTGCCCCGGGGATGGGAGTAGGGCAGAAATTTCGCAGTCTCATCAACGACCTTGTGGGTGAAACTGAGGAAGGTAGATGAAAAGCTATGACTTAATAATTGTGGGCGCTGGTCCTGCCGGCCTCACTGCTGGCATCTATGCTGCCCGGGCAAAACTGGATGTTGTCCTCTACGAGAAGATGTTCCCTGGCGGGCAGGTGGCTGCAACCGATCTGGTGGAGAACTACCCTGGGTTCCCCAAAGGGATCTCCGGAAGCGAGCTTATGTCCCGAATAGCAGAACAGGCAGAGAAATTCGAGCTTAATGTAGAATCAAAATCTGTGGAGAGAATTTGCCGTCGGGGAAACCTCTGCCTGGTCAAGACAGAAGATGGGGAAGAGCATCCGAGCAAAGCAGTTATTGTGGCCACCGGGACCGAACCGAAGAGCCTGGAAGTACCCGGGGAAGCGGAGTTTAAAGGACGGGGGGTATCTTATTGTGCCACCTGTGATGGTCCTCTTTACCGAAGCAAAAAAGTAGCCGTAGTGGGCGGGGGAGACTCAGCAGTGGAAGAGGCCCTGTTCCTAACCCGGTTTGCAGAGAAAGTCTACCTCATTCATCGCCGGGATAAATTGAGGGCCACAAGGCTTTTGCAAAATAGAGCTTTTGAAAACAAAAAAATAGAATTTGTGTGGAACTCTGTGGTCACAGAGATTCGAGGGGAGAGAGCCTTAGAATCTGTGGTGACTAAAAATGTTAAGACAGAACAGACATCCGAACTTGGAGTAGATGGTCTGTTTGTATATATTGGGATTCTACCCAACAGCAACATCTTTGAAGGGAATATTCAAAGGGATGAAAGGGGCTTTATCATTACTGACCAGAATATGGCTACATCTATTGAGGGAGTATTTGCGGCCGGTGATGTGAGGTCAAAACTTTTGTATCAGATTGCTACTGCGGTGGGAGATGGGGCTACGGCTGCCTTTGCCGCTGAGAAGTTCATTGAGGCCCGATAAGGGGTGTAGTGCCGAAGGGGGGAGTTGAACCCCCACGCTCTTACGAGCACATGGCCCTGAACCATGCGCGTCTGCCAATTCCGCCACTTCGGCAAAGGTCTATCCCAGATTCGGAAAGACACCGAGACAAAGAACGAGAAATTAGTTACTGGTAACTGGTCTATTACTCACCACTTACCAAAAGAGAATAATTTGATACAATATTCAGCACTTCTCGGTGTTTTTCAGTGTTCAACTTTTTCCGGATGTAAACTTATATAAAGATAACGAACATCTACCCCTCTGTCAAGATTTTTATTGAAACCAGAGGGGATTTTTATTATAATAGAGACTGAAATGCAACCTGTAATACGAAATAAAAAAGCACGTCATGATTTTTCTATCCTCGAGTCTGTGGAGGCAGGTATTGTGCTTCAGGGCACCGAGATAAAATCTCTCCGAGAGGGTAAGGCTAATCTGGCCGACAGCTTTGCCCGTATCGAGAATGGGGAGATCTTCCTTTACAACTTCCATATCAGTCCCTACCGGCAGGGGAACATTTACAACCACGATCCCCTTAGGGTAAAAAAGCTGTTGCTTCACCGTTCACAGATAAAGCGCCTGATCGGTAAAGTCCAGGAGAGAGGTTTTACTCTGGTTCCTCTTCGGGTCTATTTCAAGAATGGGAAAGCGAAGGTAGAGTTGGCCCTGGCAAAGGGGAAGAAGACCTACGACAAACGGCAAGATATGGCAAAGCGGGAGGCGCAAAGGGAGATAGAGAGGGCATTGAAAAAATGAGAGGCTATTTTGTCGGGCTTGTTCTGTTGGCGGTCGTACTCTCGGTTGTATCCTCCAGTTGGTGTGAGCCTATCACCATCTCTTACACCGATGGCAGGCCTTCGACCCAGATAGAAGCCATAGACAGGGAAGGCATCTGTTATGGCTCCCTGGTGGGGCTGGCCCACACCTTTGGTGCCTCCTTGTACTGGGCCCCTCTGACGGGGAAGATGGTGTTCAAGCTGGCGGAGGGGGAAATCAAGATAACCATGATGAACCCCACGGTGATAGTGGACGACCTGGTATTTAATTTTCCTGTCACCCCTGTTTTGGAGGAAGGGGCAGTCTATGTGCCTATGAGATTCTTCACCCCTTTGTTGGATAGAATAAGCCCGGAGAAACTCTCCTGGGACTCCCTAACCAGAACACTTCGGGTCAGTCCGGTGCCTACCAACCTCTCTGTGCCCCAGATTGAGGAGCGAGAGAACGGCACCCTGGTTACTATCCCCTCCTCAGTCCACTTCGACCAGATTCAAGATACGATAAGTGAGCCAAGTTG
>CAZQSC010000011.1:0-5450 GCA_964595705.1 uncultured bacterium
CTGGCGGTGGATCACCCATTCGCCCTGCTCCACGAACGGGGGCGACCGCAGGATAAGGGTGGCGTTTCCGGTAAATTTAAACGACGGCCGGATATATCACGAGATCCCCTACGGAGCCATAGAGAGGGGCGAGGGGGAGTATCCGGCGTTAAACTGGACCGACATCTCGGAGGAGGATTACGGGGTGACTCTGATAAACCAGGGCCTTCCGGGCAACAGTACGGTGGAAAACGTTATGCTCCTCACCCTCTTAAGGAGTATAGATGCTATGTATCTGGGTTCACCCTTTGGACAGCCGAGGCTGGAGAGGATAGGGAGGATGTATCTGGAGGAGGCTGGAAGGGTCTCCCAGTACTGGCCCATGGGGCAGAAGGCCTTAGAGCAGGGCCGCCACAGTTTCCTTTACGCCCTCTATCCCCATAAGGGCACCTGGAAGGAGGGCAGGTCATACAGGGTGGCCCTGGAGTTCAACAACCCTTTGATACCCGTTAAGGCATCAAGGCATAGGGGTAAGCTCTCCAAGGAAGGGAGCTTCCTTTCTGTCGACCCCGAAAACCTGGTCGTAACCGCCCTCAAGAGGTCGGACAAAGGTAGCCTGGTGCGCCTATACGAGGCGGAAGGTAGAAAAACTGAGGGCAGGCTGAGGTTCTTTATGCCGGTCCGGGCCGCGAAGACAGACCTGTTGGAAGAGGTCCAGGAGGAGATGGAGGCAGAAGGAAACGAGGTGCCCGTGCAAGTAGGGCCTTTCGAGATATTCAGCGTTCTGCTAACAATAGGAGGAAAAGATGACTGTAGGTAAAGAGTTTAGGAAAGGCAGGTTGTTCCATCCGCAGAGCAAACGCATGGTGCTGGTGACCGTGGACCACGGAATATGCATAAAGCCCATGAAAGAGATAAACGACCCGGCCGTGGTTGTGCGGAAGGCAGTGGAGGGGGGCGCCGATGCGGTCCTTTTGACCCCTGGGATAGCTCGTCTTGTATACAAGGAGCTTGTAGGAACCGGGACATCCCTGATGTTGAGGATAGACGGCACTGCCACATCCATCGGTCCTGACCTGACGAACGATGAGCTCATCTGCTCCGTAGAAGCCGCCCTGAGGATGGGGGCAGATGCCGTGGCCACCTTCGGTGTAATAGGGGTTCCCAGGGAAGCGCAGCTCTCCCGGAAGATAGGGACGACCGCTGAGGAATGCGACAGGTGGGAGATACCAATGATGACGGAGATGATCCCCCGGGACATCCTCTCTCACCAATTTAAGGACAGGGCGAAAAGGGAGTGGCCGTCTGATCCCGAGATCATCAAGTTTTCCGCAAGGGTCGCAGCGGAACTGGGGGCGGATATCGTTAAGGGGTACTATACAGGAGACCCAAAGACCTTCAGGGAGGTAATAGAATATTGTCCTGTGCCCTACGTCGTTCTTTCCGGACCAGCCTCGGGTGATCCAGAGGTCTTCCTGGGCTTCGCCCACCAGGCCATAGAGTGCGGAGCGTCCGGGGTTTCGGTTGGCCGAAATGTTTGGACCTACGAAGATCCCGCTGCCATGACCCGTGCCCTCTGCAGGATCGTCCACGAGGAGGCCTCTGTGGCAGAGGCCATGAAGGAATTATAGGGGCGCTTTCAATTGAACGTCCTTAGTGTATAACAATGCATTACGATCCAGAAAAACATCATCGTCGTTCTACCAGATTAAAGGGATACGACTACACCCGACCTGGAGCGTATTTCGTGACGATATGTACCCAGAATAGGGAATTTCTGTTTGGGGACATCGTGGACGGGGCAATGCGGTTGAATCTATTTGGGGAGATCGTTCGCGATGAATGGTTTAAGACCTCAGAGGTTTGACAAAACGTGATTTTATATCCCTATGAATTCGTGGTTATACCCAATCATATCCACGGGGTCATCTCGATTGTGAACGATAATGTAGGGGCGCAGCCACGTTGCGCCCCTACATGCCGTATCAATTGTGACACCGGGTTCATTAGGTGCAATCGTAAGGGCGTTCAAATCTGCCACTACCCGCCGTATAAACCAAAACCGTAATGAAATTGTTCGCTCCGTGTGGCAGCGCAATTATTACGAACATATCGTCCGCAACGAGGATGAATTGAACCATATCAGGGAATACATCATCAACAACGCTCTGCGATGGTATCTGGACCGTGAGAATCCTCAAAGGGTCGGGGACGATAAATTTGACCTTTGGGTAGGGGCGCAGCGTCGCTGCGCCCCTACATGCCACAAAAGAGGCAAAGAAAGGAGGATGCCATGCAAGGCAAAAAGCCCAAGGCCGTCCTAGTGCCTTTTGGATATCCGGGCTATCCGGATTCATATCTCACACGCTTCACCGAGGAATCGGTCGAGGCCCTAAAAGGGCTGGGGATAGACCTTCGATGCTCACCCATAGTGAAGGTCCGCTCGGATACCGCTGAGGCAAGGAAGATATTAAGAGAAGATGCTCCTGATTTCCTCATCGTCCTGATTCTCTCCTGGATCGAGGCCCCGAACGTGATAGATGTGGTGGACGAGTTCTCGGAAGGACCCATACTGCTTTGGAGCCATACGATGTTCAAAGAGGACGGCGAATGGATGACCCTGGGGCCTATGCCGGGAGCGGGGGTTATAAGACAGGCCTTCGAGGAACTTGGCTTGAACTTCAAGTTCGTCTACGGAATGCCCGATGAGGAGAAGGTACGCAGGGAGATCGGCCTTTTCGCCAGGGCGGCCTCTGTGGCCCACAGGTTGAGGCATTCCACCGTAGGACTTTTGGGTTACGCTTCTATGGGTATGTACACCGCCTGCTTCGACCATCTGCCCCTAAGGGAGAAACTGGGGGTAGAGGTCCAGCATATGGACCAATACGTAGTGGTCAAGAGGATTGAGGAGATGGAGGACGAACAGGTGGAGGGACTGGTGAAGGAAGCGAAGGAAAACTGGGAGATAGGGCAAGGTGTTACAGATAGGGACCTGACCATCTCCCTGAAGATGTACAGGACTTTGAAGGACCTTGTTGAGGAGTTCGGCTGGTCGGGTCTCCAGATCAAGTGCCAGTACGAACTCTCCAAATACTACAAGTCCGTCCCCTGCATTCCCCTCTCGATGTTGGGAAACGAGGTTCCCTGCTCCTGTGAGGGGGACATCCCACTGATAGTCACTCAGCTTATGCTCCACTACCTCGCGGACCTGATAGTTGGCTATGGGGACATCCATACGGTCGAAGAAGACAGGATATTGATCGGGGCCTGCGGGTACGCACCTTTCGGCCTCTGCGACGGCAGGCCGAAGGTCGGCAAGACGGAGGTCCTCTACGAAGGTGTAGCCAACTGCAGCCTGTACAAAGAAGGGAGGGTGACCTTGGCCAGACTCGGTTACCGCAGGGATAGATCCTTCAAGATGCATATCGTAACCGGGGAGGCCAAAAAGCCCAGGCCCTTCAGAGAGGTAGGATGTCTGTCTTACCCCTCTATGGAGGTGATATTGGATGGGAGCGGGGATGACGTCGCCCAGAACCTCACCAGCCAACATTATGCAATAACTTACGGTGATTTCAGGAAGGAGCTCTTGGAGCTATGTGGGCTGCTTTCGATAGAACCAAAGGTAACGTGAGGTAGAGGCACAGCGGCGCTGTGCCTCTACATTAGAAATGTGAATACCAACAGGAGTAAACATGCATGTACAAGGCAACGCTAAGAAGGCCATTATCATAGGGATTGATGGCGCCAGCGCCAGGTCAGTCAGAAGCGCTATGGAGAGGGGAAGGATGCCGAACTTAAAGAAGCTTACAGGACGGGGGGTCTTTGCCGAGGCCCTGCCGGTCCTCCCCACTCACACGCCCACCAATTGGACCACCATAGGCACAGGCGCTTGGCCCGGCACCCACGGGATAATCGGCTTCTCCGTACACCACGGAGGGGAGCCGCTATCGAAGTGGCATTCGGGTTTCGACACGAGGGAAGTCCAAGCGGAGTTCCTGTGGAACGCCGCAGAGAGGGCGGGCAAAAGGAGCATACTGCTCAAGTGGGCCGGCCCCACCTTCCCGGTCACTGTAAGAAACGGCATCCAGGTGGACGGGTGCTTCTGCGTTTCGTGTATCCACGAGATATCGGGGCCAAGGATGTATTCTGCGGAGGAAGACCCCCATGCAAGCAGGATCCACCTGAGGAAGGCTTCAGGCTGGAAGAACGTCCCCGATTCCCACTCGGAGCCTTTGGAGGCGACGTTAGACTTAGGTTCGGAGGAGTTGAAGGTCGAACTTTACGTATTGGTCGTAAACTCCCAGGGTAAGGGATACGACAGGGTCTTAATTTCCACCGAAAGAGACGCCGGAAAGCCCATAGAGGTTCTCTCGCTGGGCGAGTGGACGGATTGGGTTCGGCTGAGGTTCAAGGGGAAATCCAGCGAGGTAGGAACTGTCAGGTTGAAGCTACTGGAGCTTTCAAAGGATGCTTCAAGGCTCAGGATCTACTGCAGCCAGATAATGCCCACCACGGGTTGGACATATCCTGAGCAGATAGCAGCAGAACTTGTGGAGCAGGTCGGCCCCTTCCTTCAGAGGATAGGGTACATCCAACAGGGACGGGTCTACGGAGCCTGGGCCGGTCACGGGACGATGATGGAGGAGCTGGAGTACCAGCACGACTGGTTCGCCCGTGCAGCTACCTATCTGATGGGGAATTACGAGTGGGACCTCCTCTTCCTACAATCCCATGCGCCAGACTACATATTTGATAACCTGATAAAAGAGGCCGAGCCTCTAACGACATCCGACAGGGAAAGATCGGAGCGATACCTGGAGTTGATAGACAGAACTTACGAAATCGTGGACAGGGCCATAGGGAGGATAGCCGAGAAGGCGGACGAGGATACCTTAGTGGTGGTCGTCTCGGACCACGGGGTGATCGGGTTCCATTCTACCAGACATGTGGACGATGTGATCAGTGAAATATTGGAAAGGGAGGGGCTGCTTTTCTACAGGAGCAGGGCGGTTCAGCCTGGGACCAAGCCCAAGTTCGGAAGGGAAGAGATAAATTGGTCCAGGACCAAGGCAGCCTTCTTCGATAGCATCTACATTTACCTAAACCTCAAGGGAAGGGAGCCCGACGGCGTGGTAGAGCCAGAAGAATACGACGGGTTGAGGGATCGGATAATAGAGGCCTTGAGGAGCTATAAAGACCCCAGGCTTGGGACATGCCCATTTTCGCTCATACTTAAGTCCGAGGATGCGAAGCTGTTAGGACTTCACGGTGACAGGATAGGGGACATCATCGTGGCGGTGAGACCGGGCGGCCTCTACGGTGAGGGGCACGGGCACTTCCTGCCCACAGTGGATTACGGCATAAGTTCCCTGAAGGCAGTGCTGGTCATGGCAGGGCCGGGGCTGAAGAGAAACTACGAACTGAAGCGTCCTGTCTGGCTTGTGGATGTGGCACCTACAATTGCCCACCTT
>CAZQSC010000011.1:5550-25402 GCA_964595705.1 uncultured bacterium
ATTGAGGTAGATTCAGTACCGCATATTGTGGTAACGCCGCCGGGGCCAAAGTCGCAGCAACTGCACCAGCGGGCAAGTCAATATATGAAAGGCTACTCCTCCCAGGTCCGCCTGTTTCCAGTAGCCTTCGCCTCAGGCAGAGGCTATACCCTCACCGATGTGGATGGCAATACCTACATCGACTTCTCCTCTGGAATCTACGTGACTGGTTGCGGTCACTCCCATCCCAAAATCACCGAGGCGGTTCAGAGACAGGTGGGTACGGTGATGAACTGCCACGACTTCACCACTGAGATTAAGGTAAAGCTTTTAGAGAAGCTGGTCGAAATTATGCCCGGGGATTTAAGTGGGATCCAACTCTATTCCGATGGTACAGCGGCTGTGGAGGCAGGTTTGCGGGCAGCCAGGGCAGCTACTGGAAATTTAGAGTTTCTCTCCTTCTGGAGGGATTTCCACGGCAAGACCCTGGGTGCAGTAAGCCTGGCGCTTATGAGTAAAGATAAGGGAATGCGGGCTTCAGGTTTCTTCTTAGCCCCTCGTCCCAACTGCTACCGCTGCCCCTTCAAGATGGACCATCCGGACTGCGGGATATATTGTGCCGACTTCCTGGAGATGGTCATTGATCAGGAGACCACCGGCCGAGTAGCAGCCGTAGTGATGGAGCCCATCCAGGGTTGGGCCGGCTCAATCTTCCCCCCACCTGAATTCATCCCTAAGGTGAGAGAAATATGTAACAGGAGAGGAATATTGCTTATGGTCGACGAAATTCTAACTGGTATGGGGAGAACAGGCAAGTGGTTTGCCTGCGAGCACTACAATGTAGTGCCGGACATAATAACTATCGGAAAGGGGCTGGGCAACGGATATCCGGTGACCGCCGTTGTGATAAGGGAGAAATACAAGGATGTCCTGGAGAAAATAAGTGCCTCTTCAAGTTATGGGGGTAATCCAGTGGCCTGTGCCGCGGCCTTGGCTACTATCGAAGTAATAGAAGAAGAGGGCCTGCTGGACAGGTCAGCAAAGCTGGGAGACTTCATCCTGCGGAAACTGGAGGAGATGAAGGGGCGCCATCCCATCATCGGCGATGTGCGAGGCAAAGGATGTCTTTTCGGAGTAGAGCTGGTAAAGAATAGGGAGAACAAAGAGCCCTTCGAGGAGGCGGGGAGGCTGGTCTATCAGAAGGCTTTTCGCAAAGGTCTGGCCTGGATTCCAGCCGGGCATATCTTGAGGATGTCGCCTCCCTTTATTATGCCAGAGGAAGTGGCTGCCAAGGGATTAGAGATACTTGAAGAGGCCATTGACGAGACCGAGCGGGAGCTTTTGTGAACCCATCAACTTCGGAGGAGCAAGGGATGAAAGAATTGCGTGTCGGGTTAATTGGCTATGGATTCATCGGGCGGGTGCATACCCTGGCCTATCAGAGTATTCCCTTTTACTATGACCCACCCCCGTGCAAGATCAGGCTCGTAGGGGTATCTTCTGGCCATGAGGAGAGCTGCCGCAAGGCTGTGGCTCAGGCAGGGTATGAGTTTTGGACAACCGACTGGCGCGAACTTGTGGAGCGGGATGACATTGACATAATTGATTGCTGCGCACCAAACTTCCTGCATAAGGATATTGTAATCCAAGCTCTTCAGAGTGGGAAGCATGTCTATTGTGAGAAGCCTTTAGCGATGAATTTGGCCGAGGCGCGTCAGATCCTTGAAGCAGCAAAGAGGAGTCGGACGAAGGCCCAGGTGGTTTTTATGTATCGCTTCATCCCTGCGATGATGCGGGCCAAACAGTTGGTCGAGGAGGGATTTTTAGGGCGTCCCTTCAGTTTCCGAGCTGCCTACCTGCACTCTGGATACATCGACGCCTCTCGCCCGCTCACCTGGCGACTGGACAAAGCAAAAGGAGGCGGAGGTGCCCTGTTCGACATCGGCTCTCATGTTCTTGACCTCATCCGGGTCCTACTGGGAGATTTCAAAAGCGTTTTTGCCACAACAGAAACGTTCATTAAACAGAGGCCGCTTCCCGATGCACCCGGAAAGATGGGAAAAGTGGAAGTGGACGACTTGAGTCTGTTGATGCTGAAGATGAAGAACGGTGCACTTGGCACCTTAGAAGCATCAAGGGTAGCTACAGGGACGAATGATGAGCTGCGGCTGGAGGTCCACGGGGATCAGGGGGCGCTGCGATTCAATCTGATGGATCCCAACTGGTTGGAGACCTATGATGTGAGAGAACCTGGAGAGCCGATCGGGGGCAGACGGGGATTTAAAAAAATCGAGACCGTGCAGAGATACCCCAAACCGGCAGGTTTCCCAGGCCCGAAGTTCTCCATCGGTTGGATTCGCTACCACATTGCCAGCTTGCACAGTTTTCTCACCAATATCGTGGAGGATCACCCCTGCTGCCCAAGTCTTGAGGATGGAGTTCGGATCCAAGAGCTGATGGAGGCAGCATATCGCTCAGCAAAAGAAGGGCAGTGGGTGGAGCTTCCTGTACTTGGTGAGTAGTTAGGTTCTGTCGAAAAATGAGGTTATTGGTGGTAGCGCGGGTCCAAGCAGCATATGGGTTTCTGTAGAAGGGTTCTCCAGAGTCCGATCCTGTCGGCGTCTGGAGACGTCTCCTACATCTATCTTCAAGGCAAAATAGTAGACGTTTTCTCTGAAATTGGCCTTTTTCGACAGAATCTGGTGAGTAGTGAGCGGTAATCAGATTATCCACAGCAAACAGTGAGGGAATCGACTATGTCCCATCTGATCAGTATAGACGCAGGCACCACGGCCTTGAAGGTTGTCCTCTTTGATCAACACGGTCAGATCAAGGCTCAGAGGGGAATTGAGTATAACTTGATCACGCCCACAATCGACACCGCCGAGCTGGAGGCGGAGGTTTACTGGGAGGCCTGTCAGCAGGGTATTCGGTCGGTTTTGAGGCAGAGCCGTATCCCTCCTGAGGATGTGGCCGCTCTGAGTATCTCCAGCCAAGGGGAGACCCTGATTCCGGTGGATCGAAGTGGAAGACCGCTCCGTCGGGCCATTGTCTGGTTGGACAATCGTTCTGGGGAGGAGGCCAAGATCATCGAGGGGGCGTTCGGCGCAGAAAAAATCTATCGCACTACTGGACAGCCGGAGGTGGTGCCCACCTGGCCTGCCACCAAAATCCTCTGGATGAAACGGAATGAGCCTCAGATTTTCAGGCAGACACACAAATTCCTGTTGCTGGAGGACTACCTCCTCTACAAGCTGACCGGCCAGTACGTGACAGAAGGCTCGGTGGCTTCGTCAACTTTGCTCTTCGACATCAATACGGGCACTTGGTGGGGGGAGATGCTTGATTTTGTGGGAATCACCCCCGAGAAGCTTCCCGAGATCAAAAGAACCGGGCAGGTCGTTGCCCCAGTGGCCCAGCCGGCCTGCCGTCTGACCGGGCTTCGTGGGAAGACCTTGGTAACCACCGGCGCATTTGATCAGGCTGCCGGGATGATCGGTGCCGGGAACATCCAGTCAGGAATCGTAACTGAAACCACCGGCGCCGCTTTGGCCATCTGTGCCACCACCGACCGTGTGGTACTCGATCCTAAGAGAAGACTTCCCTGCCAGTATCATCCTGTGTCGGGTCTGTATTATCTTATGCCCTGGTGTCCCGTGGGGGGGATGTTCCTCCGCTGGTTCAGGGATACTTTCTGTCAGGTTGAAATTGAGGAGGCGCGACGCAAACGGCTGGATGCCTATGATCTTCTAACCCAACAGGCGGAATCTGTCCCGCCTGGCTCAGAAGGTCTGGTGGCTCTGCCCCATCTGATGGGCGCAGCCAGCCCGGAGTTCAACCCGAATGCAAAGGGGGTCTTTTTCGGTATAACGCTGAAGCACCAGAAAGGACACTTTGCCCGTGCGGTAATAGAAGCGGTGGCCTTTATGCTTAAGCGAAATCTGGAGCTTTTGGAAGAGTTGGGGATACAGGTGCAGGAGATCCGCTCCCTGGGCGGTGGCTCCAAAAGCCTCCTTTGGAACCGCATCAAGGCAGATGTGACCCGCAAGCCCATCGTAACCATCGGGACATCAGAGGCGGCCTCGCTGGGCGTGGCTATCCTGGCGGGTGTGGGCGTGGAGATGTTTCCCAGCCTCCAAGAGGCGGTAAGCCGGATGGTGAAAATCAGCGAGCAAATCGAACCGAACCCCGAAGGTGGGAAGCAATACCAGGAGGCCTATCGGTGTTATCTGAGACTTTATGAACAGCTTGAGCCGTTGTTTCGAAGAGTGATGGGTAATGCGTGAAACGTGAAACGTGAAGCATGAAGCATGAAGCGTAAAGCGGGACCGCTATCTACCTCACGTTTCACCTCTCACGTTTCACGCCTCACGTTTCAGAAATAGTAGGTCGGAGTCTGGGAGATATTTTTCATGGACTTTATGTGCGCCAACCATACTAATACCAGGAGAATCACAATGATTCGTAGAGAGCGCGTGCTTGCGGCTATTCAGCACAAGGAGCCCGATAAAGTTCCTAAGGGTGAGATTGGGGCGGGCATCGACGAGCAACTTATCCGGCAACTTCTGGACAAAGACTACGATCCCAGTGGCACCGACGATGCCACTTTTCACAACTGGAAGGCAGTGCGTGAGCTTCTGCATATAGACCTGGTCTCGGTGGGGTTGGATCTGCCACCTGATGAGCCCACCGGGGAATTGTTCCACGGCCACCCGGTCTATCGCGACGGCTGGGGCCGGACGTACACCAAGGCCCAGGGGGCTCCCAGGACAGTAAAGCCGGTGCTGGAGGATATCCAAGAGGTGTACAACTGGGAACCACCTTCTCTGGAAAACGCCCGTACAGATACGATCCGGCGCTGGGTTGAGGAGACAGACTTCTTTATCTTCCCCTGTGTGAACGGAGCCTTTGAGATCTCTTATGAGATCCTGCGATTCGAGGACTTTATGATCTGGTGCCACACTTGTCCGAGAGAGGTAGAGCTCTGGACTGAGAAGATCACTCGACATGGGGCCGAGGCGGCAAAGATCGCAGTTGAAGCAGGTGCCCACGGTATTGTTATAGCCGACGATCTGGCCTATAATTCAGGCACCATGATCGCTCCCGAGATGCTCCGCTCGATGATCTTCCCCTATCTCAAATGGGAAGTCCAGCAGATAAAGGAACTGGGGGTACCCGTTTTTCTCCACACCGACGGGGACATCAACGCTATTATGCAAGACATCATCGAGATGGGCTTCGACGGCACCCAGGCCCTTCAGCCCTCGGCTGGTATGGACATCGCTCAGATCAAGCAGGATTACGGGGATCGGCTCTGCCTTATGGGCAACGTGGATATTGACCTTCTGGGCCGCGGCACACCGCCGCAGATCGAGCAGGCGGTCAAGGAACTCATTGAAGTGGCTGCCCCCGGAGGCGGATTTATCCTCTCCTCCAGCAATGAGCTGGGCACGGAGACTTCGGTGGAAAATGCCCTAGCTATGTATCGGGCAGGGGAACGGTATGGGTGGTATTAATTCAACTTTTTCACAACAACTTTGCCAGTAAAGCGTGAAACATGAAAAACCTCGGAATAGAAATTATTGCAAAACTTCCTGCCCTCTCAGTCACGTTTCACGCATCACGTTTCCTATTTCTTGAGAGAAGGAGAGCAGAAAAAGATGAAAGAGAAAAACTACGAGATCTATGTCCTCCCCCATTCCCACATCGACACCTGCTGGTATTGGGACTACCCCAAGGCGAGGACTTACAGCCGGAAGGTCTTGGGAAATGCCCTGAACTTGCTGAAGGAGGACCCGAACTACACCTTTTGCCAGGATCAGGTGACGGTGCTGAAGGCATTCTGGGAGGAACTTGACGATGAGAACAGGCGACTTCTGAAGGCGTTCATCAAGGAGGGTCGCTTTGAAGTAGTTGGCGGGATGTATGTCCAGCCCGAGATCGCCGAGCCTGGAGGCGAATGCCTCATCCGCCAGATTTTAGTCGGCAGAAGGTGGATGAGAGAGGTGTTGGGCGCCGATTCTGTTTGTGGTTGGAACATCGATACCTTCGGACATTGCGGGCAGATTCCCCAAATATTAGCCAAGTCGGGGATGAAGTACTACGTCTTCGCCCGGGGAGTACCTCCAGAACTTCAGGGGCAACGCTCTGAGTTCTGGTTTCAGGCGCCCGATGGCACTAAGGTGCTGACCCACTGGATGTCGGCCCATTACGGGTGTCGAGAGCACAATGTGAAGGAGGTGCTGCGCAAGGCAGTGGATCACGCCAGCGGGGATAAGGTCCTCATCCCCTGGGGAGAAGATGTCTATGTGCCGGACGAAGATTCAAAAAGGATTGAAGAAATCGTCCGACAGGCAGCAGAAGAGCTTGGGATTGTCATCAAGAGCGTCACGCTGACCACCCCCAGCCGATTCTTCCAGTTACTGGGGAGAGAAAATGGTTTGCCTACCTACAGCGCCGATTTCAACCTTCCCCTGGCCTTCGTAGATCTGAGAGGCACCTTCAGTAATCGCACTGAACTGAAGAAGCTAAATCGACTGGCCGAGACCAGACTGATGGCCGCCGAGAAATTGGCAGCGCTGGGAAGCTGGCTCGGTGAGGCATATCCCAAAGAGAGCCTCAATGGAGCCTGGAAGAAACTTCTGTTCAACCACTTCCACGACATCATGGCAGGCAGCCACACCGACGATGTCTACCAGCAGGCGATGAACCGCTATGCTTCTATCGTAGACACCTCCGACGAGATTGCTGAAAAGGCGCTGGATGCTATCTCCAGACGAATAGACACTTCGGAGTTGAGATATCCGCTCCTGGTCTTCAATCCCCTCTCTTTCTCCCGTACGGATGTGTGCCGCTACATCGCCGTGTTCAGGGAGCATGTGGAGGACTTCTCTCTCTACAACGACCGGGGAGAGGAGATGCCCTATCGGGTTTTGGACAAAAGGCTGAGAGAGAATAAGGGAATAAGGACGATCCTGTTTGAGTTTCTGGCGGAGGATGTGCCACCTCTGGGATATGCGGTCTACTCTATCATTCCAAGAAACCCAAAGAAAAATGAGGAAGCTGTCAGGTTCTCCCAAAGCAATTGCATAGAGAACGAATTCTATCGGGTGGAGCTCGACCGTGAAAGTGGCTACGTAAGAAGCGTCTTCGACAAGGTCAACGGCCGAGAGGTGCTGGATAGCTCCAATTCCCTCGGAAACGAACTTATAGCGATAAAAGAGGAAGAGCCTGACCTGGAAGGTAGACTGGGCCTTACAGATAAGGTCTTCAGGGGAAAGGACTACCCCGGATGCACAATCGATTGCGAACGTACGCCCCTGGCGTCCGTCCTCAAGGTGGAGGGCAAGTTCGAGAGCTGCCGGAGGGTACAGGAGATCATCCTCTACCACGAGATTCCCAGGATTGATTTCAGGACAACCTTAGTGGACTTTAAAGGACAGGACCTCTTTGTCAAGGTTTGCTTCCCGCTGCGGCTTGACCGAGAGAAAGTCAGCATCGAGCATGAGATGCCCTATTGTGTGAGCAAAAGGCCCGAGGGCTACTACTGTGCCCAGAGCTTCGTGGACTGCTCCGATGAGAGTTATGGCGTGGCACTGATCAACAAGGGGACGGCTGGCTACTGGGTAGAAAATGGAAAGTTGGAGATGGTACTCCTCAGAGCCATTCACGATTACAAGGGCTATTATGCTCCTCTGGCGGCCGAAGAGGGCACCCATGTGTTCGAGTATTCCCTCTATCCCCATCCGGCCGATGGGGTCAGGTCCGATATAGTTAAAATCGCTCACGGGTTTAACAGTCCCCTTTTGGTAATGGGGACGGACGAACACCCCGGGGAATGGGGAAGGCGCAGGAGTTTCGTTTCGGTCGTTCCGGAGGAATTTGAGGTGACCGTGGTCAAGAAGACGGAGGATGGGGACGGCATCCTCCTGAGAGGATGGGAGACTACGGGAAAAGATGCTCAGGTGACGATTGAATTTTCCAGGCCTCTCAAGGAAGCATGGCTGGTGAGCCTTGCTGAAGAGAGGATATCTCCGCTTCAGGTTCAGGAAAACAGGGTGGTTTTCTCCTGCAAAGGGTTTGAAATCGTCAGTGTGATGATTAGGTAGGCAAGTGTAGTACCATTAAACCTCTATATCCTCTGTAACGAAAAATGTGGATAATACATAGCCTAACTCGAGGGGGAGAAATATGACCGCTGAAAATCAACCGTTGCTTACTAACAAATTCCTAGAACGGGTTTTAGAGGTAACAAAGGGAAGGCTAATCGCCGGAGAGATCAAGAATTACCTCACCGGCAGGATGCTTAAGACAGATGAGGAAGTCGGCATCAGGCTGGCTCGTTTCCAGGGAGATCTATCCCCACACCAGGCTTGCGAAGGGCTGGTCTCTGAGGACTTCCTGCGGGTGGAAGCCGGCCATCGGATGGGGAAAAAGGAAGATACCCGCCAGAATGACTTCACTGCCCAGATAATGGTTCGAAGTAAGTTCCTCCCAAGCTCGGAATTTGAGCTGCTTGGCTGGGAGACGGAAAAGGAAGAGGTTGTTCAGAGAATGATTTTAAGATTAAGGCATCCCGGCGAAGAGATAGAGGTACAGGTCACCTACGAACTTCGGGCCAATGAGCCCTACCTTCGCAAATGGCTCAATTTGAAGAACATCGGCACCGGCGAGGTCTGGGTCATAGACATCGATGTGGAGACATTTCGCACTTCCGACTGGCAAACTTCACCGGAAAGGGGCCACCCCATCTTCATCAGGGACGATTTCTTTATAGGGCTGGAATTTCCGACCTGGAGCAAAATAACTACCGAAGAAGGACTTGTGTTGCGGCATCACCCGGGCAAACTCCTCAGACCGGGCGAATCTTTAACCAGTAAAAGGGCCATAGTTGGGGTCTCCGGATCGGGTGCAATTAAAGAACAGTTCCGGCGCTATCTGGCCGACATAGCCGTTGCGAAACCAAGGGAAGCACCGGTTTCGTTATACAACGACTGGGGAACCCATGCTTCGGAAGGTGCAACCGAGGAACAGACGCTCGCCAGGATGCAACTTCTCAGAGAAGTAAAGGCTAAATATGGACTAAAGTTCGATTATTACATCGTAGACGATGGCTGGGCCGAGCGGCCTGACGAGCCCTGGCATATACGGAAACGAAACTGGCCGAAGGGATTTGGAAAGTTGGTGGAAGAATTGAAGGAGCTGGACACCAAACTGGGAGTTTGGATCACATTCCGCTGCCTGGCGGAAAGGGAATACTGGCAGCGGTTCAGGGACGGGATCTTTCTCTTGATGGACCGTTACCAGCTCGGATGGATCAAATTCGACGGCGGGGTCACCGAATGTACCGATCCTACCCATGGCCATCTGACGACTTTCGAACATTCACAAGAAGCCTTATTTGAGGCATTCATCGAAATTTTGACCGGGATCAGAAAGAGAAATCCCGAGATCATAATCCAGCACCACTGGGGGATAAACCAGAGCCCCTGGTGGGTGATGTACTATGACATGCTTTTATGTATGCTGGAGTCAAATCCCTCTCGGGGGGCAGTCTGTCTGCCTGGTTTGCGTCTAAGGGAGAGTCTGGATGTGGGGTTGGATCAGGCTGAGTTGGTACAGCACCGGGAGAGATTCTTACCCTGGTATATTATCGACGATGATGGAGTCCATATCCGGGAGCCGATGGAAGGATGGGAGAACAATCTGGTCTTGAGTTGTCTGGGACGGGGCAATGGGCGGTTCCAGCTTTACGCCAGGCTGGAACTCCTGAAAGAGAAAGACTGGGCTTTTCTTCAAACAGTCTGGCGGTTGCTGGAGCGGGAATTTCCCCATTTCTTGCCCACCCAGAAGATCCTGGGCATTCCTGAGAAAGGAGAGGTTTACGGTTACGCCCATTTCTCCGAGGGCCGAGGATTTTTGGTGCTCTATAACCCCTGCTTCGAGAGAAGGGAGGTAGAACTCAAGCTCGCTGACTACCTGTCGTTGAACCGGAAAGTAGATCAAGAGAGCCCCTACCGCATACGTTCCCTTTATCCTAAGACAAAAGAAATTACCTGCTTACCTCAGGAGGTGACCACTCTGAGCCTTTCTCCCTTCGAGGTTTCTCTGCTGGAGGTAGAAAGGGCAGAAAAGGCGGGGATAATGGAAAATCTTATTCTTCCTCCGCCCTCTGCCCTGCCGTTTGAATCCTCCCGCAAACTCTCCGATTTCCATGAAGATCGCGCGCCAGAGATCTCTGAGACTGAATTACAGAGAATGTTGGAAAAGATTAAATTCTCCCTTCCTGATGGTACCTTCAGCCGGGATTTGAAGGGGTGGTTGGACGCTCCTGCACATGCCCGCTGGTGGGTGAACCCCCGGGGACGAACCAGGCAGATGTGCTATCGGCTTGACCTCGGTCAGATCTATCTCCTCAGTCGGGTGGAAATAGAATGCGCCGCTTTTCCCCCGGAATATTCCCTCTTCCTGTCCGAAGACCTCGATCATTGGTGGGAGATCGGCCCACATAAAGGTGCAGAGAGAGATGTTATCAACCTGCCGCTAAAGACGGTTCGCTATGTAAAGCTGGTTCCTTACTGGAAAGGAGACGAAACCGGAGATTGGGGTATAATGGATATCAGGTTCTATCAAAGGAGGGGTTCAGAGGATGAGATGATACCTTCGGCGAATTGGCTCAGAAACGGGCTTTTTACCCATCGGACCCGCATTACCCGTATCTACCGCACCCGGGTATCTTTTGATGGGCTGGAGTCCGAAATCGCCCTGAAAGGCGGACTACTCTGTGTTCCACTTCAAACCAGGCTGAAGGACAAGCCCTGGTATGGGGAGCAGATTTTAGGGTACAATATTCCCCACAACTACATCTTTCTGATAGTTAGAGGTACCGAACAGGAATTCATCTTCCAGCCCACCCCGGCAGTGGGATTTATCCACAGAGGCTCCTGGGTTACCTTCACCCATCCGGCTGAGCCTTTGGCCAGTGGTGGGAACTTGGAGCTTTTCGCTGTGGTGGCGGATGCCCCCGAGGAAGTCGTGCTTGAAGGGGGTGTTTACTTACTAAAAAACAAAGGCAAAGAGGAAGATTTCCCAGATGACGAGTAGAGAAAGGCTCTTAACGGCTTTTGCACATCGCCAGCCAGATATAGTCCCCATTGCGCCTGACATCGACCTAATCGGCATGCGCTGGTGGGATGAAAAGGCGGACAAGCCCTGGTGGAACGTGTACCTTTACGGGGACCCGCCGTTGAGGAATGTCTATGTTGAGGCAAACCGCCGGCTGGGCTGTGACATATGGGATTACTTCCACGGCCTCCAGGAGGATGCAGACGTACATCCGACCAGGAAGATCCTGCAGAAGAAGGAGGAAGGCATCTTAGTGGAATACGTGACTCGCACCCCTTACGGCGACTTGAGGGAGGTCGTAGAATTTCCCCGGGACAATCCGCCGTGGACGAGGGAAAGGCTAATCAAGGATATCCCCTCGGATTGGCCTAAGCTCAGATGGGTGATGGAGCAAAGAAGCTGGCTGCCGAAGCTTTCGCCGGAAGACGACCTCGGCGATTCCGGCGTGGCGGAGGTCACGGTAGACCTCTTCCCCGATTTCTGGTGCTCCGTCAGGGGTTCAGAACGGATGCTTTTAGATTTCTATGACTTTCCTGAAATTATGGAAGAGATATTTGAGTTTTATCTTGAGTATGCCATAAGGCGAACTGAGGCCTGCATCCGGGCGAGACCCGATGCCATCCTCATACAGGGTTCTTCTTCCTCCATGTCCCTTATATCTCCTGGCATATACAGGAGATATTGCCTACCCATCGTAAAGCAAGTGACCCGGATGTGTAAACGGGCCGGGATCCTCTCCCACCAGCACACTTGCGGACGCTCCAGGGAGGTGGTGGAGGTCAATTACGACGAGACGGACTTAGATGTTATGGAACCTTTAGAAGGAAACCCGACGGGGAACGTGGATCTGAGGGAGGTGAAGGAGAAGTTCGGGGGCAAATTGTGCCTTAAAGGGAACATAAATACCGTCACCCTGCTTAAGGGAACCCCCGAGGATGTGGAGAGGGAGGTGAGGAAAGCTATAGAGGGTGCTGCCAAGGGGGGTGGGTTTGTGCTTTCCACGGGTGACTCCCCGGGCAGGGATACCCCGGATGCTAACATCTATCGTATGGTCGAGACGGGGAGGAAATATGGAAAATATTGAGGATCAAATCGCGCCCCAAGAAAATTACTCCCGCGTGGAAGGCAAATTCTTCTTCCCGGTCGGTGTTAACTATCTCCCCTCAAAGCACGACTGCCGGATGTGGCAGGAGTGGGACCCGGAGGAAATAGAGAGGGATTTCCGAAAGATGGCGAGGTTGGGGATAAACATCGTCCGGATAATCCTGCTCTGGCCGGATTTCGAACCCGAGCCGGGAAGATATGACCGAAAGGCGATAGGGAGGCTTGAGGGGATAGTGAAGATAGCCAAGAGGAACGGAATTAAGCTTCTCCCAACCTTAGTAACCGGAGACCTGGCGGGTGTGAAATGGGTTCCCTCCTGGGCAATAGGCAAAAGCATCTATTCCGCTGAGATCATAGAGAGACAGTGCGGGCTTGTGAAAAAGATAGTCGGAAGGTTCAAGGATGAGCCGGTGATTTTTGCCTGGGATCTAAGCAATGAACCAGCCTACTGGGAAGAGCCGAGCGATTCCCAATGGGCGGCGGGCTGGACCAGATCGCTAGCCGAGACCATAAGGCAGGTGGACCGAAACCATCCCATAACGGTCGGGCTGGATCAGCACAATATCAATGGCGAAAGCCGGTTCCGGATAGAGCCCGTCGCTCCCTACCTGGATTTCTTTTCGATCCACACCTACCCCAAGTTCCTCCCCCAGGGGGAATTCCCCTTGAGCTTCAGAGGAACATATTTCCCCGCATATTGCATAAGGTTCTGCCAGATGGGAAAGCCTGTGCTTTTGGAGGAATTCGGCCTGAGCTCCGGGACTTTCTCCGAAGAGGAAGTCGGAGCCTATTACGAAGTGGTCATGTTCAGTGCTTTAATGAACGGTGGTGCCGGGGTGATGAGCTGGAGCTGGTCTGATGAAACCAGGTCCGATCGGTACCCTTACGATGAGAGGTTTCCTATGACCTGCTACGGCATTACCAGGACCGACGGCACAGAAAAACCGGCTGCGTTCAGGATGAGGGATTTCTCCAGGGTAGTTAGAGATATATCCCCCTTCGAGGTGAGGGAAGGCGAGGTTGGCCTCCTCCTTCCCACAAATGTGTACAACCCGGACGTCGGGAGGGCTACTTTTAACTGCTTCGTAATTTGCAAAATGGCCGGACTTTCTCCCAAGATTGTCAGGAAGGGCGAGGGCCTGAGGACATTCAAGCTGCTGGTAGTTCCTTTTCTCTTCAGCCATAAGTACACAATAGATGGCATCCGAGATTTCATCGAAACTGGGGGTACTGTGCTTTGTTCCTTAGGGCCGGGTTATGTGCCCCTAAGGAAGTTGAACCAATTTCTGAGGGAAGCTTTGAAGCTGGAGGTGGAGCCGAAGGCATCCCAGGTCGAAGGAGAATTGACGCTCAGGACTTCCTCTGCGCTTCCTTCCGGTGTCCGGAACCTGACCCTTTGCTACGATGCGGAAGAAGGTATAGCCTATCATCCCGTCAAGAGGACGGGAGGGGATGTACTCGCCGAGGACTCACAGGGCAATCCAGCTGTAGTCCACAGCAAATGCGGTGGGGGAAGGGCTATCACCTCGGTACTGCCTTTGGAACATCTTTTGGCCAGTAAAGCCTATGCTTATGAAAGAGGAGACGAGACTTATAGGATTTATCGCTATGGGGCCGAGTTGGCTGGGCTTGAGACTCCCCTCGTCGTCGAAAGTCCATTCGTCGAGGTCGGGGCGTTGGTCAGCGAAGGGGGAGAATTGCTGGTCTTCGTAAACCACCTCGGCAAGGCGGTATCAACCGGCGTGAGAACGCATTTCAGAGGATTTTGCCTGAGGGAGATCTACAGAGGCGAAGGAAGACGAATAAAGATAGGAACCGATGGGAAGTTTAAACTCAACTTAGCACCCTACGAAACCAAAATCTTACAAGTAACTGAGGAGGAAATCTAAAATGGCTGAGAAATTCTACCTACCGGAGATGCTCCGGGGAGAGGTAAAGGAGGCAGCGGAAGCAGGAGCGGTTGTTTTGGTCCCCGTGGCCACCATCGAGCAGCACAGGGAACATCTGCCCCTGCACACTGATATCGACAATGTGACCAGTATTTGCAAGGGGGTTGCTCGAGAACTTAACCCGAATCCCCGGGTGTTGGTAGGAACCCCCTTCTGGCTTTCGCCCTCACCGTGGAACCCTGAGACTATGCCTTACTTCATGCAGAAAATCCGCAAGGATATTTACCTGGAGGCCTTGAACGACGTGCTGGAGTCTTACCTCAGGGCCGGGTTTAAAAAAGTGGTGGTGGTCAACGGTCACGGTGGGGGGACGGAGAAGTGGATACCCCAGGTGATAGAGAAGTTGAACACGAAGGAGTCCTCCATCTGGCCAGATTGGAAGATTCCAGACGATGCCCAGGTTGTGGGGTTCTGTTGGATATCCTTTTTGGGAGAATTTGCCCAAGAGGAGCTTAAGGAGATATTCGGTGGGCGTCCGGACCGGGACTGGCATGGTGGGGAAACAGAAACTGCGCTTCAGCTTTACTTGAGGCCGGAGTTGGTGGATATGAGCAAAGCAAAAGCGGATCCTCCACCGAAGGAGTCTAAGTTTGCTCCCTGTAGTCTTTCCACCTGGCACCGACAGTTCATCATTGACGGGTATTACAAACCCGGAACAATCTCTAACGATCCCACATTAGCTACCGCCGAGACAGGCAAGAAGGTCTTCGATCTGGCGGTAGGGAAGATCAGTGAATTCATTAAGGAGCTTGTCAGTTAATCTAATCCTCCTGCAGGTTCCGAGCCTGCGGGAAGATACTACAAAGAAGGAGGAAAGACGCCATGAAACCATCCATAACGCTTGTTCCCTTTGCCTATCCTGACTACCCGCAGGATGTAGTTCAGAGGTTCATAGAGTCATCCTCAAAGATGATCGGTAGCCTTGACGTCACACTCACGGTAACGGCTCCGGTGGTGGTTGCCGATGATGCCGAGGAGGTACGGAGGCAAATTCGGGATGCCGACAGTGATCTGATTGTAGCACTTCTGGTTACCTGGGTGGAAGCTCCCAATTTGGTAGCAACGTTGCGGGATTTTTTCGGCCGGCCACTGCTTCTATGGAGCCATACCACCTACCGAGAGGGCGACGAGATCATTACCTTGGGTCCAATCCCTGCGGCCGGGGTGATCCGCGAGACCCTGGAAGAAATGGAAGTGCGATTTAAGTTCATCTATGGCCCACCCGACTCGGCTGCGGTTGGGGAACAGATCGTCTCATCTGCCCGGGTTGCCAGTGCAGTGCGAGCGTTGAGTCGAGCCCGGGTGGGACTTTTTGGCTACGCATCTATGGGAATGTACACGGGCACATTCGATCAAGTTAAGGTGCGAAGACTGCTAGGGCCTGAAATCTTCCATTTCGGCCAGTATTTTATCATCAAAGCCGCCGATGAGATGAAAGATGAACAGGTTGGTCATCTAGTGGAGAGAGCAAAATCCGACTGGCACCTGGGCCCAGAAGTGAGCGATACCAATCTGATCCGTACCATGAAAGTCTATGCCGCGCTGGACCATCTAAGGCAGGAACATAAGCTGGACGCCCTTACGGTGAAGTGCCAGTACGAGATGTCACGGCTGTACAAGCTGGCGCCGTGTATCCCGCTGTCCATGCTGGCTGACCAGATCCCGGCTTCCTGCGAGGGCGATGTGCCGTTGATCCTTTCCCAGCTCATACTTCATTATTTGAGTGACAGGCAGGTGACCGGTTATGGAGATGTTCACGATGTGACAGAAAATGGGATAATCTTTGCAGCTTGTGGATTTGCACCACTATCGCTTTTGGACGGCAAGCCGGAGGTCCATGCCCATACTGCTTTGTACGAAGGGCTTATGACTACCTCGTCGTTCCGGCAGGGGCCGATCACGCTGGCTCGTCTTGCCTCTGACAGGGAAGGCTTTAAAATGCACATAGCCACCGGCCAGGCCCGACCTATGCCTAAATATCATGAGATTGGTTGTCCCCAGTACGCCGGAATGCGCGTGATACTGGATGGGGAAGTGAATGCCTTTATGCAACATCTGGCCAGCCAGCACTATGCAGTGGTTTACGGAGACTTAAAGGAGAGGATTTTAGAGTTTTGCCAGCAATTGCCGATTCGGCTTGTGATGACCTAATTCGGGGTAACCCTTACAAAAATCTTTTTCAAATCCCGTTTTTCTCTTAGCAAGATAATATATAAGCAATCCAACTGAATTGAGTACGAGATTTAGAATTGTGAATCGGCCTCAATGTCGCTTTCGACGTAATCCGGCCGTTGACCCCTGCGGTATTCCTTAATTATTGAAAGCGGAATATACCTCATAGTCTGTTAACAGCCTGAAGGTTTTATTCCACTACATCCTAGACAGAATCTCACCGCTCACTAATTAACTGGGTGCATTCTTCCCGCAGACATAAAGCTATGCAACTATCCTTCCCGCCATCAGAGAACCGTATGAATATTTATGAGAAAATCTGCTAACTGTATTGTGCTGCTCTCCGAAAGATAAGCCCTTCATTATTTTCCCTTGACTTGAGTGGACCTATTTGATATATTTTGCCTAAATGGAAAAAGATATCCTGCGTCTTAAGAATATGCGCTTTTACGCCTACCACGGGGTGCTCCCAGAAGAAAAAAGGCTGGGACAGCGGTTTGAGGTGGACCTGGAAGTCAGGGTTGACCTCCGAAAGGCCGGCCTCTCCGACCGACTGGAAGACACCCTGGATTACTCCCAACTGTTTAGACTTGTTCAAGAAGTAGTGACTGGAGAGAGGTTTAACCTCATTGAAGCCCTCGCCGAGCGGATAGCCCAAAAGACGGCAGAGAGCTTTCCTGTGTGTGAGCTCACCGTACGGGTGCGTAAACCCAATCCTCCCTCCCCAGCTCATTTCGACGGGGTAGAAGTGGAAATTCACCGGGTCTACAATCACCCCAGAGGAGAGTCGTAAATGGCCACAGTTTACATCGCTCTGGGATCGAATCTCGGCGATCGAGAAGCCTTCATAAACCGGGCAGTGGAGATGCTTTCCCAGAAGATCCAGATCCTCTCTGTCTCTTCACTTTACGAGACTGCCCCGTTAGGGTTCGCTGAACAACCTTTCTTCTTAAATGCAGTGCTCAAGGCCAATACTGCTTTCTCCCCTCGCGAGTTGTTGAGCTTCACTCAGTGGATTGAAAAGAGACTGGGTCGAAGGCGCACCCAGCCGTGGGGTCCAAGGACTGTAGACTTAGACCTTCTGTTTTACGATAACTTAATTATGGAGGAGCCAGATTTAATAATCCCTCACCCTCAACTACACCAGCGAGCGTTTGTCCTGGTGCCCCTCTGCGAAATTGAACCTCTGCTGCTTCACCCTGTTCTTAAAAAACCTCTCTGCCTTTTGTTAAAGGAAAACTGCCAGCAACAATCCGTCCGCCTGTTTGGGACCCTGAAAAAGTGGAAAAGAACTCTACAAAAATCCGATGAAAAGAGCAATAATACTTCTTATAATCTGTCTATTCCTGGGACAAACTCTTGTTCAGGCCCGAGAGACCGATGAGTTGGATTTCGCCCGGAGGCTCTACCAGGATCGGATGTACGAACTGGCGACAGAGCAGCTTCGGCGGTTTCTTCGAGACCGACCAACAGACCCGAAGGCCCCGGCAGCTCAGCTTCTGCTTGCCCACTGTTACTTAAAAGCAGAAAAGTTCGAAGAAGCTCTGCACAGCTATCAGGACTTCATCGTGAGCTATCCAGAAGACATCCATCTGCCTGAGGCCTGGAAGGGATGTGCTCAGTCTTTGGCCCTTTTGGGTAGGCCCCCGAAGGCTGCAGAGACCTACCTGAGACTCCAGGGCCTTTTCCCAGGCAGCCATTTGGCTCCAGAGGCCCTACTGGAAGCGGGCAAGATATTCTACCAGGCCGAACTGCCCCTAAAAGCAGTTCAGGCCTTGAAACTGCTTATCACCGAGTACAAGGATTCACCCCTGGCCGACGAGGCCCACTACTGGTTGGGAATATCTAGCTGGAAGACAGGCAACTATACTGGAGCCCTTTCTGAACTCACCAAAGTCGCCTCTGCCGGGTGGCGTCCCCGGGCCCTGTTAGAAACCACCAGAATTAGGCTTGAACAGAACAACCTCACTGAAGCCGAGAGGATTTTTCTTCGCTTAAAAAAGGACTTCCCTCAGAACCCCGCTACAGCCCAGGCAGCAGTTCTGTTGGCAGACCGGCTTCGGGAAAAGGGGCAGTTCTCACAGGCGTTGGGGTTTCTCCGCCAGGCCATCGGGATACTGCCCGAGGGGAAGTTGAAGGAGAAAGCACTGTTAGATCTGGCTGACTCCCATTTAAAAGCAGGAGAGGACTCTCTGGCCATCCTCTGGTACCAGAGTTTCCTTAAAGGTTGTCCCCGAAGCCCTCGACGACCAGAGGCAATATTCGGTCTGGAAAAGGCTTACATAAATCAGAATAAATTAGAGTCGGCTTTGCGCAATTTCAGAAAGCTGCAGGCTCTGGTACCTAATTCAAGATATGTGAAATCCTCCTATCAGCTCTTAGCCCAGGCCTATCTGAGAAATGGACGGGCGGCTGAGGCGGCTGGATTTTACACCGAATATCTCTCCCTTTGCGAACAGAAAGAGGAGGCCGAAAGGGTGAAATTTGAACTGGCCAAGATTTACCAGAGAGACCTTCACTGGTTGAACAGAGCGGTCTTGCTTTACCAGGAGTTGGCTCAAGGGGCTTCTGCGCTTGCAGAGTCTTCTCAATTTGCCCTTGCCCGCTGTCTGGAGCAGCAGGGCGAGCCAGCCCGGGCCCGGGAGGAATATCAACTGCTCCTGCAGCGCTTCCCCACTGGTCAATTTGCTGTGGAAGCCCGTCAGAGATTAGAATATATTCAGCAGTTTTCACCAGACTGGAGGCGAGCAACAAAGAGACTTGTCCAGGTCTTAAAGGACGGTCTCACCGAGAGTTCAGAGGAGCAATCCCTGTACAGTTTGGCCCTCACCTGTTACAGAGAGTTAAAGGATTTTGAAGAAGCAGCGTCTGTTCTCAAGGCCTATGTGGAAAAATACCCGGAGAGCAGCCGGGCGGATAGCGCCCAATATCTGCTAGCCCAGTGCTATCTTAAGTTATACCAGAAGTGTGCCTTAAACGGTCAAGCGCGGGCGGCTGAGGAATTTCACCAAAAAGCGGTCGGGGCCTACCAGGTGCTGGTGAAAAACTATCCTGAAAGCAGTTGGGCAGATGACGCTGCTATTTTTCTTATTGAGACTGCCCTCTCGGCTGCCCCCCCTGATTCCGCCCGATGGAGTCTTATGCTCAATTCATACCAGCAGTTCCTGGAGATCTACTTGGAGAGCGATCGTCTGGACTTTGTTCTGTTAAGGATCGGTGACGCCTATCGGGGATTGAGCCTAGAGGACTCCAGCCTTGCCCAGCGGGCAATATCCATTTACCAAAAGTTGGAAGACCAATTCCCACATAGTCTATATGCTGACGACGCCCGGTTCGGGATCGGCATCTGCCAGAGGGAAACAGGGGACTTTAAGGCTGCCGAGTCTTCCTTCCGAAGTCTGCTCTCTCGATATCCCGGCAGTGAATTGGCAAGCAGGGCTCGCTTTCAACTGAGCAGGCTTCTCTTTCTACAGGGGAATTTCCAACAGGCAGCTGGAGAGTTTCGCACCCTGCTGACCCAGAAC
>CAZQSC010000012.1:0-13541 GCA_964595705.1 uncultured bacterium
CTCCCTGGTAGGGCTGCCTCCTTTCGTAGGATTTCCCAGTAAATTTCTGATCGTTCGGGCGGCCCTGGCTAAGGGAGAGGCTTTGTTCATCGTGCTCATTGCTCTTGTTCTGGCAGGTACAGTCATCGAGGGAGCTTATTTCTTCCGTGTAGTACAGGTCCTGTATTTCAAAGGGGGGGAGACTAACCCCAATAAAAGAGAGGAAGCCCCTATTGCCGCTTTAATCCCTGTATGTATCCTGACGATCCTAATCATCGTGATAGGGGTGTATCCCAGGTTAGTAACCGGTATCTTAAACTCGGCGGCTTCAGAGTTTTTGAATAGGGTTGAGTATATCAGGAGTGTTTTAGGATGAGCTTAGAGCTTTTACTGATAATTGCCTTTGGCGGCGCATTCCTTACGTATCTTTTGGGGAAGATCTCTTCCGGACTGCGGGATTTCTTTGCCGTTTTTATTTCGCTAACTTTGGTAGCTATTATTGCTTTCCTTTATGGTAAACCCCTGCACAAGGCTTTCTATTCTGGATTTCTTGGTCTACCCCTTGTCTTAAGACTCAACATGCTCTCCTGGTTCTTTGCTATTACCATAGCAGTTGTGGGAGCCCTTTCTATTATTTTCTCTTTAAGCTACATAAAAGGGAGAGAGAGAACCGACTTTTATTATTTGATGATGCTTCTGGTAAATGCAGGCATGTTGGGGATTGTGCTATCGGGTGATTTAGTTTCTTTCTATATCTTCTGGGAGATCATGTCCTGGAGCGCTTTCTTGCTTATAAGTTACAACCGAGGTCCTGCTTTGGCTGCTGGTATGAAATACATCATCATGTCCATTATCGGTTCTGCGGCCATGCTCGTCGGGATGTTATCACTTTACGCAAGTTATGGGACGTTGAGTATCTCAGAAATTGCTCCTCAGATAGCCTCTGCCTCTCCCGGGTACATTTTATTCCTTTTAATGCTTTTCTTCGTTGCTTTCGGAATAAAAAATGCAGTCTGGCCATTTCATACCTGGCTCCCTCCTGCCCATTCTGAAGCTCCATCTCCATTCTCGGCAGTGCTTTCCGGGATATTAGTTAGAATGGGAATGTACGGTTTTCTTGTCATTTTCTATGTGATACTAGGACTAAAACTTTTCCTCGGCTTGGGACGGGGTCTATATAGTTTTCATTATATTCTCGCTTGGATAGGAATTATCAATATAGTCATTCCTACATTCATTGCTATGCTTCAAAATGATTCCAAAAGACTATTGGCCTGGCATGGAGTCGGACAGGGTGGATATATGGTTCTGGGAGTTGCATTAGGGACCAGTTTGGGAGTGACCGGGGGTATATTCCACATCGTTAATCATACTTCGTATATAGCCCTTCTCTTTCTAGTAGTGGGAGCAGTAGAATATCGAACGAATGGAATCCGAGATTTAAATTCATTAGGCGGTCTTATTAAGAGGATGCCTATCACTTTTATTGGAGCCTTAATAGGCGTTTGCGGATTAATCGGGCTTCCCTTGACCAATGGATTTGTGTCCAAGTGGCTCATCTACAAAAGCTTAATTCTCCAAGGACATCCTTTCTTAGCCTTTGGTGCATTGATAGGAACCTGGGGAACGATTCTTTCCCTTTACAAATTTCTGCATAATATGTTCTTGGGACAGCTTCCTGAAAGATATAATGGCATTAAAAAAGCACCGGTTAGCATGCAATTTCCAATCATTATACTTAGCCTGATTATTATTCTTTTCGGCATTCTTCCCGGAATTCCCCTGAAGGTGATCAATTCTATTGTAACTTCCTTTGGCCTTCAATCCTTAAATATTAACATCTGGGGAATTGCCTCGGAAACGGGTGCCTTAAATACTATAAACATCTTTGCCGCCATTCTGGCGGTCGGTCTTATGGTCTGGCTGGTTTTCCGAGCGGGGCGAAAAGCAGAACCCCTTCCTCAAGAAGACACCTATGCAGCCGGTGCCGCCATTCCCAGGGAGAAATACCATTACACGGTGGATTTCTACAACCCGCTGTATCGAATGATTTCGCCTTATCTGAGAGACGTAATAGATGAATTTTATTCCTGGATTGCTACTGGTGTAAAGGGGCTGTGCAACGGGATACGCCATGTCTATACGGGAGACGTGGGGTATTACGTAATGTATATCATACTATTCCTGTCCAGCCTGATTTTCGTTCAAATAATGTGGGGAATATGGTGATGGGTGTGGTAGAGTATATTTTGTCTCCTCTTCTGGCGCTTATCGTTGGCATATTCTTTTTAGGCTTAGCCAGGAAGATTATGGCAAGAATCCACTGGCGTTATGGTCCCCCTCTTACTCAGCCGATTATTGATATCATTAAGTTATTCAGTCAGAAGAGCGGAAGCCACGGACCGTTGTTTAACCTGGGGATAATCCTCTCACTGGCTGGTTCTATAGTTGTAGTTCTATTTATGCCCTTTGGTCAAATGTGCCCTTTAAGCAGTTCGGGTGGCTTGCTGGTAATTCTTTATATGATGCTTTTAGGACCTTTGGGCATTGCTCTAAGTGGCGGCGAAGGGGCCAATCCCAATATTAGTATTGGGGTTTCCCGTAAGTTTATTCTGGCCTTGGGCTATGAGGTGCCTCTGTTACTTATTCTTCTCGCGGTGATGACACACTACGAGACCATATCCATAGTGGAAGTAGTGAAAAAGCAGCAACATGCGGGCTGGTCTTTCATTTCTTTGCCTCTATTGTTGCCCGGGATAGCTTATTTTCTCATTCTTCCGGCCATACTCGGACTGAGACCCTTCGAAGTTGTTCAGGCGCCCCAGGAGATTGCATCAGGCCCCATGGTGGAATACGGGGGCAAATTTTTAGCCTTTGCGACCATACAGCATGCCTTCAGTTTATTTATCGGCATCGCCCTTTTCGTCAATCTGTTTTTAGGTGGTGCCAGCAATCCGGTTACTTTCTTCATTAAAATGCTGGTGGTGTTTATTCTTGGTCTATTCATCAACGCGGCTTTCCCCCGTTTCAGGATTGAGCAGGCCGTTAAGTATCTGTGGAGATGGCCTACGCTGCTTGCTTTTGTGGGGTTGATTGTAGTCTTGATCATCAGGAGATAAGAGATGGATAGAAATCAGCTTGCAAAATGGCTGAAGGCTCCGGCAAAGATGGGCCATAAGTATTCACTCCATGCGGTCTATTTTTGTACCGGGTGCGGAATTATTGAGGTACCGCCGGTTATAACTGCCCGCTGGGACGCGGAGCGGTTCGGGGTTATCCCCGTGGCCACCCCCAGGCAGGCGAATCTGTTTCTAATTACAGGGTATGTTTCCGTAAAAACGTTGAAGGCTATCATAAGGACGTATGAACAGATGCCGGAACCAAAATTCACCGTGGGTTTTGGTTCCTGTCCCATCAACGGAGGGATGTATTGGGATTCCTATAATACAATAAAGCACTTAGATAAATACATTCCCGTAGATGGCTGGATCGCCGGATGTATGCCCAGGCCCGAAGCCATTTTTGTCGCCGTGACACATCTCTGGACATTGATTGATAAAGGCATGGCAGACGGTTACAAAAGATACCGGGAAAATTATAAATATTACCGTGCCAATCAGGAACAGCTTTATGGTACACTGGAGTGGCCACCATTATTTCCAATAGAGGATAAAAATGAATAAATTGAAGGAAACACTTGAATCGGCTTTTAGTGACCTTCAGGTGAGTATTCCTGAAGATGATAGGCTAACCATAATCGCTCCCAAAGACGCAGTCCTGTCTATTTTGAGTTTTCTTAAAAGCAAAGGATACGAACATTTAGCTCTGGTGTCTTGCGTGGACTGGATAGAGGAAGAAGAATTTGAGTTGATTTACATCCTCTCCGCTTACATGCAAAAAGACGACGAATATACGGACAAGGAAAAAACAAACATAATTTTAAAGACCAGGATCTCCAGAGAAAAGCCGGAATGTACTACAGTAATCCCCATTTTTAAGAATGCTGAGCCCTACGAGCGGGAACTCCACGAACTTTTTGGAATACATTTTGAAGGGCACCCCAGACTGACGCCGCTTTTCCTGGAAAGAGAATATAAAATACCCCCTTTCAGAAAGGATTTTGACACCAGGGAATACGTGAAAAAAGTTTTTGACGAAATCCCCTTTGTTGAAGATAAGATTGGACAAACATGAGAGAACTGGAACTTTATTTCGGACCCCAGCACCTGGGAATGGTGGGGAATTTCAGCATCACCCTGAAGGTGGAAGGTGACCGGATTTTAGAGGCTACTGCCAACCCCGGCTATCTTCATCGTGGGTTTGAAAAACTCATGGAATACAGAACCTGGATACAGAACTTTCCAATGGTTTGCAGAATAAACGTAATAGAGCCGGACTCTATGGAGATGGTCTATGCGATGGCCGTCGAGAAACTGGCGGGGATCGAAGTCCCGGAAAGAGCACATTATATAAGAACTATCGTACTGGAGCTTTCCCGGGTGGCTTCCCATCTATTTGGTTTGTGGGCTTATGCCAACATGCTTGGTTTCGATACCGTGGCCCAGTGGGCGATGTATCACCGGGACCTCGTCTTAGACCTCTTCGAAGAACTTACCGGCGGCAGGGTGTATCACATCTACATCTGGCCCGGGGGCGTAAGGCGTGATTTCCCGGAAGGTTTTAAAGATAAAATTGTTACTACGTTGCATTCCATCGGTAGTTGTGTCCCGGATTACGATGCCGCATTTTTTAATAACCGCCTGTTTTACGAAAGGGCCAAAGGAATAGGAAAAGTAACCCGGGAAGAAGCAAAGGAAATGGGGGCAACAGGTCAAGTCTTAAGGGCGACCGGGATGAAATACGATATCAGGAAGGTTGAACCCTATGCCGCCTACGATAAAGTACCCTGGGAGGTTCCTACGAGAGAAGACGGTGATGCCTTTTCGAGGATCTGGGTGGTGCGGGACGAGATGATCGAAAGTGTTCACATGATATTTAAGCTGCTTGATAAAATGCCCGAGGGAGAAGTTTACAACAGAGTACCCAATCCCTTCAAATGGAACATACCCAAAGGAGAGGCTTATGTAAGGGTGGAGTCTTCCCGCGGAGAGTTGGGGCTTTATTTAGTCAGCGATGGCGAGGACAAACCGTATCGCGTACATTTCAGGACTCCCTCCTATCCCCATGCTTTAACCGTTCTGGAAAAAGTATTGAGAAATGCAAGTATTGCCGATGTGGGCAATACTATGATAAGTTTATACGTAGTTGCTCCAGAGATAGATAGATAAGAAAACGCAAAATTGAAAATGCAAACTGCAAAATCAAAAATAGGTAAAGGAAATATTTTCAATCCATTGAAGGCTATTAGGTTTCTTTTCAAGAAGCCGAAAACGTTGAGGTATCCCTTTGAATCTAAAGAACCTGCTTTAAGATACAGGGGCTTTCATCTCAACGATTGGGATAAATGCACAGGATGCGGTAACTGCGCCGATATATGCCCTAATGAAGCGATTACCATGGTAGAAATACCCGAGATCGAGCCCCAGCCTGGACGAAAAAACGAACGGCCCAAAATTGATTATGGTAGATGCTGTTTTTGTGGTTTATGTGTGGATATATGCCCTCCAGGTTCTCTGAGACTTTCCAGGGACTATTTCCATATCCACTTTGACACGAATACGTTTACCTTACTGGCTAAGGATGAGAAGACGGATAAAGAACATTTTCTACCCGCCGAAGAGTATTCCATATTTCAGGCAAGTTTGTCCCACCGAAAAGCGGATAACGAGGGATTTGTATCTGATTTAGAGTACTCATTATTTGAACCAGAGCGTGTGCCCATGCCTCAAGTTTCGCCTGAGGAAAGGAAATTGTCATTTATAGAACAGGTGATAGGCTACTCCAGAGAGGAAGCAAAGAAAGAAGCCTCCCGATGTCTCGAATGTAAACTATGCGAAGAGGCCTGTCCAGCCCATCTTAAAATTTCCGATTACATCCAGGCCATTTACGAGGATAAGCCCGATGAATCCCTGAAGAAGATATTCGAGGATAACCCCATTCCTTCCATCTGTGGAAGGATATGTATGAAGCATTGCGAAGCGGCCTGTTCTTTGAGTATAAGAGGAGAATCTTTAGCGATAAGATGGTTGAAAAGGTACGCGGCAGATACCATTAAAGAATATAAGACGACGTTAGAACTCAGTCCGGGTAAGCCCACAGGTAAAAAAGTAGCTGTGATAGGTGCAGGCCCGGGCGGATTATCCGTAGCTTATTTCCTGAGATTAAAAGGGCACGAGGTTACTGTTTTTGATTCCCTCCCTGGTGGAGGAGGTATGATGCGCATAGGACCTCCGCTTTACAGATTACCCCTCGAAGCAATAGATAAGGATGTAAATTACATAGCTTCCCTAGGGGTTGTGTTTAAATTCAACACCACCGTGGGCAAGGATATTAAATTTGAAGATCTCCAGAAAGATTATGATGCCATTTACCTGGGGATAGGAACAACCTTATCCCGCTCAACAAGGGTAAAGAACGCAGATAAAGCCGTGCTGGCGCTTCCCTTTCTCAGAGAGAACAAGATCGGCAAACCGTTCAAGGTCGGCAAAGAGATTATCGTAATAGGCGGCGGAAATGTCGCCATGGACGTGGCAAGAGAAGCTCTCCGACTCCAGCATATCCAATATCCTGGCGAAAAAGTGGTTACCAAAACGGTTTCCTTGGAAGATTGGGATATAATGCCCGCCACGGAAGAGGAAATTGATGATGCCAAGGAAGAAGGGATCCAGTTTAATCCTGGGTGGGGACCCAAAGAGGTCGTTTTGGATGAGAAAGGGCATATAAAAGGACTCCGATGTATGAAGGTGAAATCCGTATTTGACGAACAGGGCAGGTTTGCCCCGACTTTTTACGAAGATCAGGAGATGTTTTTAGAAGGGGATATGGTTATTGAAGCCATCGGTCAGGGACCCGACTTTTCATTCCTTCCAGAACATCTAATGGAAAAGTTAGAATTCACAGAAAGAAGAAAAGTAAAAGTGGACGAAAATGGACAAACCTCTATACCTAACCTCTTTGCCGGGGGGGATATCGTTAATCTAAATTTAGACGCGGTAACTGCCATTGCCGATGCCAAGGTAGCTGCTGAGGGTATAGATAAACTATTGACCTAATATGAAGCTCAAATATGTGAGAGAAAGTGAGGTTTTAAAAGCACTGGCCCATCCTGTGCGGTTGCAAATGGTAGAAATAATAACCAGCCTCCGCGAAAATGAGTGCAGTGTTTCCACCATACAGAAGAAATTGGGTATACCTCAGTCTACAGTCTCTCAGCACCTTCAGATTTTGAGGAATAAAGGTATCATTGAAGGTAATAAGAGAAGAGCGGCGATATGTTATAGGGTGAAAGACAGGTACGCGAAAGAAATTATGAGAATGCTCACAGAAAGTTAATTTTTTGGGGAAAATGTATCGCATAATTCTGTTATTCAGATATAGTGATAAACAAGGGAAGCAATGAAGGAAAAAGCAGGAATCTATTATATAAAGAATAAAGATTGGGAAAAATTCCTGAGCCAACTTTCGGCCCAATACTACCTTTATGCCCCAAAGGAAGGTCTGACCGGGCCGGAGTATTCTATTTTCGGGCCAGAAAACTTATCTGAGATAGTTTATAGAGGAGCCAGGGCTACCCAGTCACTCAAATCTTTCCTTTACCCTTTGCAGGAAGAGGTCAGCCCTGTTGATCCGCAGGCGGATAAAAAAAGTGTTATCTTGGGACTTAAGGCATGCGATCTAAAAGCCTTACGCATCTTAGATGAAATATTTTTGGGTGGCGATGTTACCGATCCTTTTTATCAAAACAGAAGAGAGAACACCTTGCTTATAAGTGATGATTGTACCGAACCCCTTGGCACTTGTTTTTGTACCCTTTTGGGAGACAATCCTTTCCCCCAAGAGGGATTTGATTTGAATCTCTCCTGTTTGGACGGGGAGATATTGGTTGAGGTTGGTTCGAAAAAGGGGAAGGATTTACTTCAGCAGTGCAATATACCTTTACATTCAGCAGAAGAGCGGCACCTGAAACTTCGACAACAGAACCGAGAGGCGGTAGTTCAGAAGTTAAAACAGATAAATAAGGACTTCAAGTTTCCTCCGAATGTTACAGCTTTGGTAGAGGATAAATATGATTCGCCACTCTGGGAGCAGGTTTCCGAAGATTGCGTTGGCTGTTGTGCATGTACCAACATTTGCCCCTCTTGTCATTGTTTTCTCCTTATCGACTCACTGGCTGCTTCCCGTGGCTTATCGCCGGTGAGTTTTGGAAAAACTCGCACCTGGGATTCCTGCCAGTATCCTGGTTTCGCCAGGGTGGCTGCCGGTGCCAATCCCCGTGGTAAGCTCGAAGAGAGATTTCGTAATCGTTTGTACTGCAAATTTGAGTACAAGCCCAAGAATTTCGCTTTGCTGGCCTGTACAGGTTGCGGCAGATGCATAGAAGCGTGTCAGGGGAAGATTGACATCCGAGAAGTTCTCCAAAAATTAGGTGGTTAAAAAGCGATGAAAAACCCTTATTTGCCCATCGAGGCTAAAATAGACGAGATTATTGAAGAGACGCCAAATATAAAGACCTTTGTCCTCAAGCCGAAAGAGGAAATCTCTTTTGTTACCGGGCAATTTGTTGAAATAACCGTCCCTGGGATTGGTGAAGCACCATTTACTCCCTCCTCTTCACCTCACCAGAAGGGGAGGGTAGAGTTGACTATTATGAATGTAGGACTGGTGACCAATAGATTACACCAGATGAAACAAGGAGAAATAGTGGGTATCCGTGGGCCCTACGGCAAGGGTTACCCCTTGGATAAGATGTACGGCAAAGAGGTCCTGATTCTCGGCGGTGGAGTTGGTATGGCACCTTTGCGTTCCTTTCTTTTGACCCTTTTGGAGCAACCGGATAAATTCAAACGGATCGTTCTCTGTTATGGAGCCAGAAGCCCTCAAGATATTGTCTATAAGAGCCAATTTAAGGAGTGGATGGAGGATAAAAATTTAGAGGTGTATCGCAGCGTAGATAAAGCCGACCACAATTGGAAGGAGACCGAGGGTGTGGTCACAGTGCTTCTGGATAAGTTTCAGGTGGATTTGGGGAATTCTGTTGCCGTTGTCTGTGGGCCGCCGATAATGATGAAGTTTGGGACTTTTAAGTTAATCGAGTTGGGACATAGGCCCGAAAATATTTATCTTTCTATGGAGAAGAATATGTCGTGTGGATTGGGCAAGTGTGGTCACTGTGCGCTGGGACGATTCTATGTGTGCAAAGACGGGCCGGTGTTCAGTTACGATATGATTAAGGATATACCAGAGATCTGGGATTAGTTATGAAGAGGTTATTTATTGACTTAGAAATTTGCTGCAGATGCAGAGAGTGCACTGCTGGGTGTAGTTATTTTTATCACCCCGAGAATAAGGGAGTTATCACCTTATTAGAATTGGCTACCCGGATGGAGGTGTGTCGCAAGTGTGAGCAGGCGCCTTGTGTGAAGGCCTGTCCAAATGAGGCGCTGGAGAAGCAACCCGATGGCACTGTTAAAAGGTATAGTATGCGATGCACTGGTTGTGAGACCTGCACCCTTGCCTGTCCTTTTGGAGCTATCTATCCCGAAATTGCTCCTTATCTCACTTCGCAATGTGATTATTGCTTGGGGAAATCAAACGGAGGAGAGCCAGAGTGCGTAAAGAGTTGTCCCCAAAAGGCTGTGCAGTATATCGAAGTTGAGGAGTCAAAAGAGAAGGATATCCATTTGATTGGAGATAAATTAGCTGTCCATGCCGTTCCCTGGAGGAAAGAGTGACAAAAATCTTGCTTCAAATTCTCATTTTTCCCGGATTCCTTTTCACAGCGATTGTAGGCTGCTTAGTTTCCTGGATTGACCGTAAGGTGACCGCTCGGGTCCAGTGGAGGGTCGGTCCGCCTCTGTTACAGCCGTTCTATGATTTCGTGAAGCTGTTAGGCAAAGAGACCATCGTTCCTGAAGGGGGCGCAAGGCTGATCTTTTTGATTGCCCCGTTGACTGCTCTAGCGGCTATAACCTTAGTTTCCACGCTTCTCTGGCAGGTTCTCCTCTGGCCCCAGCAAAGTTTCTTAGGCGATTTGATTGTGGTCATCTATCTGTTGACTGTTCTCCCTATTGCAGTGATTATCGGCGGGGCAGCTTCTGCCAATCCTCTTGCCTCCCTTGGTGCTTCCCGGGAGATGAAGCTGATCCTCGGTTACGAACTGCCCTTTATCCTTGCCCTGTTTGTGCCTGTAATTCAGGCTGGCGGCAAAATACGGTTAGGTGAGTTACTCACCTGGCAGTGGACAAACCACCCCTTTCTCTACTCTTGGTCAGGAATTGTTGCTTTTGTTGTGGCCATCCTTTGTATGCAGGCAAAACTTGGACTGGTTCCTTTTGATATGTCCGAAGCAGAGACAGAGATTATAGCCGGTCCCTATATCGAGTACTCAGGGGCTCCGCTGGCACTCTATAAGCTCACCCGTTGGATGATGCTCTTTGTTTTACCTATGTTCCTGGTAATTATGTTCATGGGTGGAATTGTATTCTCCAGCTGGCACATCCTGTGGGGCATACTGAAGTATGTCATCCTTCTGGTAGTTGTTATTTTAATTCGTAACACCAATCCCAGGTTCCGTATTGACCAGGCGATGAGATTTTTCTGGGGGCCGGTGACGGGATTAGCACTGTTGGCAGTGATCTTAGCCTTCATCGGAGTTTAAGATGAGTGTAAAAATAAAGGCTCTGAAAAAATCACTATGGTTGTTCCACTTCAATGGTGGTTCCTGCAATAACTGTGATATAGAAATCTTAGATTGTCTTACTCCGAAGTTTGATGTGGAGAGATTTGGAATTAAATTGGTGGGGAGTATTCGACATGCCGATGTGTTGGTGGTCACCGGCTTTGTAAGCAAACAGGCTGCTCCCAGGTTAAAAAGGCTCTATGAGCAGGCGCCAAAACCTCTTATCGTTATTGCCTGCGGTACCTGTGCCTGTTCTGGTGGGATATTTGCTTCTTCCTATCATATGGCAGGACCAGTGGATGAGATTATCCCTGTGGATGCTTACATACCTGGTTGCCCGCCCAAGCCTGAGGCGATTATTTTAGCGGTGGTGAAGCTATGGCAAAAACTGAAATAGAACCGATCAAAGCTATCAGAGAAAAATTCTCCAAAGAGATTATCAAGTTTCGGGAGAAATCAGAAAAACGATATTATATTCTGATAGATAAAAAGGATCTGTTGGAAGTGGTAAATTTCCTGTTCAATGACCTTAAGGCAAGGTATATAATAGAGACTGGACTGGATACACCCGAGGGGATAGAAATTCTTTACCACTTTTCGTTTGATAACCTTGGCAAGGTAGTGAGTCTTCGCGTCCTGCTGTCTCCAGAGACTCCTGAGGTTGAATCGATAAGTTCTATAGTTAAGGGCGCACAATGGATTGAGAGGGAAATTCAAGATATCTTGGGAGTGAAATTCTTAAATCACCCGGATCCCAGAAGATTTATTCTGGCAGATGACTGGCCAGAAGGGGTTTATCCTTACAGGAAAAGATAATGGCAGAGAATAAGAAAAGAACAGTAATTCCTATTGGTCCCTATCATCCTCTTCAGGAGGAGCCAGAACATTTTCTCCTCTATGTTGAAGGAGAGAGAGTCGTCGATATAGACTGGAAGACGGGCTATAATCACAGGGGAATCGAGAAGATTTCCGAAGGCTTGCATTACGACCAGATAACATTTCTTGTCGAAAGAGTATGTGGGATTTGTTCAACTTCGCATCCGATAGCTTATTGTAATGCAGTGGAAGACTTATGCGGAATTGAGATTCCGGAAAGGGCAAAGTACATAAGGAGTGTTATTGCTGAATTAGAAAGGCTTCATTCCCATTTGCTCTGGGTTGGTCTTGCTGGTCATTTCCTTGGATATGATACAGTATGGATGTGGGCCTGGAAATATCGGGAGCCGGTTTTAGACATTATGGAGGCAGTGACTGGGAACCGCCAGAATTACGCTATGATGAAGCCTGGAGGCGTGAGGAGGGATATTGATTCGGAGGATATACCTGCAATTCTGAAGATGATTGAGGAACTGAAGCCTAAGATTGATCTTTTGGCTGGAGCCGTGCAGGACGATCCCGTAATTCATGCGCGAACAAAGAGGGTAGGTGTCTTAACTAAGGAAGAAGCTCACAATTATGGAGCAACTGGGCCTACAGCAAGGGCATCTGGTTTAAAGATTGATGTAAGAAGGGATGAGCCTTATGCCGCCTATGACCTGGTGGACTGGAAGGTAATTACCTGCGAAAATGGTGATGTTTATGATAAAGCTGTGGTCAGACTTTTAGAGATGTACGAATCAATAAAGATTATTCGTCAATGTCTGGAGAGGTTGAAAACAGTCAAAGGTGAAATTGATGCCGAGATAAAAGATGTCCCTCCAGGCCATGGGTTAGGCCGTGCTGAAGCCCCCAGAGGTGAAGTCTTTCATTATATCCGCTCAGATGGAGCGAATCGTCCGGTAAGACATAAGATCAGAGCGCCAAGTTACTGTAATGTGCCGACATTTAAAGCCACCTGTATCGGCGAGACAGTCTCCGACGCCACCATAATCTTAGCCGCAGTAGATCCGTGTTATTCCTGCACCGAAAGAATGGCAGTGGCAGATAAAAAGACGGGGGAAAAGATATTAACCGCTCAGGACTTAGTTAGGCTTTCCCGGGAAAAGACGGAGAGACTAAGAAAGGAATTGAAATGAATTTGTTACTTTATCCTTTAGTTTTGCCGTTCTTAATAGGGATAGTTTGCTTAGCTCTGCCCCAAAGACTGAAAGCAGCAGTTAAGGGGTTGGCTATCATCGGTTCCCTGATCACTTTTCTTCTGACCATTTGGCTTTTTACCCATAACCCATTGCCCAATACCTTTTACCTGAGAATTGGTAGCCTTTCTAGATTCATACTGGTCTTTATAGGTCTTTTTGGTTTTCTGATCACCCTTTACTCGGTGAAATCTATGGAGGACAAGGAGCAGGTAGGTGAATATTATGGCTATATCTTGTGGACAATTGGGGTGGCTTGCGGGGCGCTAATGGCTAACAATCTGATCTTACTTTTGGTTTTCTGGGGATTCTTGGGCCTGACCCTATATCTTTTAATAGGTATGGGCGGGCCCGAGGCTTCTGCTGCCTCTAAAAAGACCTTCATTATTGTGGGAGGTTCGGATTGTTTGATGATTCTGGGAGTTGGAATCATCTATTTTCTGACCAATACATTTCAGATGGACGAAATCCAATTGCCGATTGCCAATCACCCATTACCGACGGTTGCCTTCCTCTGCTTGGGTGTGGCAGCCTTTGCCAAGGCGGGGGCTATGCCTCTGCACAGCTGGATTCCTGATTGCGCCCAAAAGGCCCCTGTTCCTGTGACTGCTTTCTTGCCTGCTTCTCTGGATAAGCTTTTAGGAATTTACCTCTTAGCAAGAATTACTATAGATCTGTTTGTGCTGGAC
>CAZQSC010000012.1:13551-15326 GCA_964595705.1 uncultured bacterium
CTATGGGAATGGTCTTATTGATAGTTGGAGCATTTACCATTGTTGCTGCTGTGATGATGGCTCTTGTCCAGCATGATTTCAAAAAACTGCTTGGCTATCATGCTGTATCCCAGGTTGGATATATGGTATTGGGGATTGGAACAGGAAATCCCGTGGGCATTGCTGGCGGACTGTTTCATATGTTAAACAATGCTATCTATAAAAGTTGCCTGTTTTTATGTGGTGGAGCAGTGGAGAAAAGAACAGGGACAAGCGATTTGGATAAACTGGGAGGGTTGGCCCGGTTTATGCCCATCACCTTTGCTGCCTGCTTAATTGCTGCTCTGTCCATCTCTGGTGTTCCGCCATTCAATGGATTTGTCAGCAAATGGATGGTCTATCAGGGCGTGATAGAGTTAGGAAAGCAGGGTGACAAGCTCTGGGTTATCTGGCTGGTGGCAGCAATGTTTGGCTCAGCTCTCACCCTTGCCTCGTTTATGAAACTCATTCATGCGGTATTCTTAGGTTCTCCAGCTGACTCTGATCGTTCCAAAACCAAGGAGGTTTCAGCCTGGATGTGGCTGCCTATGGTAGTGCTTGCCGCCTTCTGTGTAGTCTTCGGCATCTTCGCTTATGCGTTTCCCTTAAAGAAGCTGATTCTGCCTGCTGTTCCAGGGGTCTCTTTCGTCGGATTCTGGTCGCCAGGACTGGCCACCATGCTGCTCATTGTGGGCGTTGTTATAGGGGTGGTTATCTATTTGGTGGGTAATATCAAGGGGCTACGGGAAGACATTTCTTTCGTCGGTGGAGAGTTTATTCAACCGGAAATGAGAGTCTCGGGGGTGGATTTCTATCGGACTGTGGAAGATTTCGGCTTCTTTAAGACTCTCTACCGGGGGGCAGAGAAGAAGCTGTTCGACATCTATGAGCTGAGCAGGGCGATTCTCTTCTATTTTGTGCAGGGGCTGCGCGAGATGCATTCGGGAATATTGCCCACCTATCTGTCTTGGATGCTGGTGGGATTGATGGTTCTGTTGTTTATACTGATGGGGTGAGAAATGGTTACTCTTTTGACAGGTCTTCTTTTGTTTATGATCGTCGGCGCCATTATTGCCATTGAGACCAAGGATCTGCTCTCTTCGATAATCTGTGTGGGCGCAATTGGCTTCGGAGTGAGCACCGCCTTTTTGTTTCTCGGAGCGCCGGATATCGCTTTAACCCAGGTAGTAGTCGAGGTGTTAGTCCTGGTTATCCTGATACGGGCCACTATTAGCAGGGATACCACTGCCATCTCAGGGGACAGGGAGTTCTTCAGTATGACGGTAAGTGTGGCTTTCCTGTTGTTGATTTTTATCCTCGGGCTGCAGGCATTCCGTAGTTTCCCTTTGTTCGGAGCACCAGTGTTTACCCAGATGTCCGAAGCGGCGACTAACACTTATATACAGCGGGGACTGATGCAGACAGGGGCAGCAAATCTGGTGACTTCTGTGATCTTGGACTACCGTGCCTATGATACCCTGGGCGAAGCCACAGTACTTTTCACCGCTATACTGGGAGCTCTCGCCATCCTCAGGAGCAAGGCCCGCAAGAGGACCACAGATTCTGCAGGAGACAACGGTACGGAGTGAATGAAGGAAACCCTTTTAACCCGAGAGAATTTGGAAGAGGAAGAAAATTACAATGGTTTCAGATCCAGCAAAGCGAAAACAGCCGGCTAACTTAAGGAATGACCAACTCTTGTATGCTCCAGAAATGGGCATGACCCTGATTGTAAAGACGGTGACCCGTTGGGTCAA
>CAZQSC010000012.1:15336-24063 GCA_964595705.1 uncultured bacterium
GGGTCAAGGGGTTTATATTTCTGTTCGGCCTATATATTATCCTTTATGGTCATCTCACTCCCGGAGGGGGTTTTGCTGGAGGTGTGATCACTGCCGGCGCCTTTATTCTGCTCACCTTGGCCTTCGGCAAGGAGGTTGCCCTGAGGAAGATGAGCAAGACTGCAGCTTCGGAGTTTGATTCCCTGGGGGCACTTATGTTCCTGTTGTTAGCGTGGCTGGGACTTTATTTCGGCGGACCGTTTTTCTTAAACTTTCTCCAGAGAAAACTGCCAGGACAGTCTTTCCACCTCTTCAGCGCTGGCAATATACCCCTTTGTAACATTGCTATTGGCATAAAAGTGGGAGCTTCCCTCTTTATGGTATTCATAATCCTATCTGTGCTGAGGGTGGTGACCCAGAAGGGGGAAAGAAGGATGGTCCAAACAGCGAGGAGGGATAGGTAGATGATCTATGCACTTTGTCTGGTGCTGTTTATGATTGGCCTCTACGGGGTGGTGGTCAAGAAAAATACGGTAAAGATCGTTCTTGGCATCATTATTATGGAGTATGCCGTCAACTTATTTTTGATCCTCATAGGTTATAGAAAAGACGGAATAGCCCCCATAATCAGCGAAGGCACTGAGGCAAGTCAATTTCTCCAGCGAGCTGTAGATCCTTTACCGCAGGCCCTGGTATTAACCTCCATCGTCATTGGCTTAGGCGTGATCGCCCTTATGGTGGCTATCTGCATCCGTTTGTACGAGAGATACGGAACCTTCGACATAACCGAGATGAAAAGGCTAAGAGGATAGCAAAGCCAACCTCTGGGCTTAATAGGCGGCCCATTTAATACTGGGAGACTCAGTTGTTTAGCACAGGAGGGGGAGAGAAAGGAGGGAGGGCGAGGCCTCACTGTCGAATGGTAAGCAAGAATGTAATTTTCACCAGATAAACTTAAAGCTTTGGGATCAGGTGGTAATTTGGATTTAGTATTGTAGGTTGACCATTTTACTGAAGTTCAGTTCCTCAGTTGAAGGAGTCCAGGTATGGCTATTGTTCCCTTGTTTGTCGCTGTGCCTCTGGCAGCAGCGTTCTTTATCCCGATGGTCTCCAGAAGGTTTCGCTGGTTTCCGGACTTTCTGGGGAATCTGACCACCTTTGCCTTGTTGGTGATGTCCCTTTCTGCAATCGGCAAAGCTGATGTTTACCGAATGGGAGGGTGGCCCCCGCCAATAGGCATCAATCTGGTGCTGGACGGACTCAGTGGCCTGATGCTCATAGTTATCAGTCTGGTCAGTTTTATGGCCACCCTATTTTCCGTCCGCTATATGGAACAGTATACCTCCAAATTACGTTACTACAGCTTGTTTTTGTTGATGGTAGCAGGAATGAACGGGGTGGTGCTCAGCGGAGATATGTTTAATATCTTTGTGTTCATTGAGATAGCATCAATAGCTTCCTACGCCCTGGTAGGCTTTGGGTGTGAGCGCGAGGAACTGGAGGCTTCCTTCAAGTATCTGGTTTTAGGAAGTGTTGCCTCTACATTGATTCTGTTTGCGGTGGCGGTTATCTATGGTTCACTTGGTTCGCTGAATATGGCTCATATCTCCCGTCTGGTCGCTGCCCAGGGGATGAACAAGGCTCTGTATTTCAGCCTGGCTCTTCTGGTGATGGGTTTTTCCCTGAAGGCAGCCCTGGTGCCTTTTCACGCCTGGCTGCCCGATGCTCACCCCTCAGCACCTGCACCTATTTCCGCTATGCTTTCTGGAGTGCTGATAAAGATACTCGGTGTCTATGCTCTGCTGAGGATTAGCTTCAATGTCTTCGGAATGAGTCTGTTGCTGGCGAATATCCTCATCTGGCTTGGAACCATATCGATGGTTGTTGGAGGATTGTTGGCTTTGGGACAATGGGACTACAAGAGACTTCTTGCTTACTCAAGTATCAGCCAAGTCGGATACGTGATCTTGGCTGTTGGGATTGGTGGTGCAGTGATCAGCCGTGGAGGTTCAATGACTCTGGCGGGGTTGGCTATCGGAGCAGGCTTTTTCCATCTTATCAACCATGCGGTCTTTAAGTCTCTTCTGTTTCTATCCAGTGGAGCAATTGTTTACAGTACGGGGACCCGGGATTTGAAAAAAATGGGTGGTCTGAAGGAGAGGATGCCTATAACAGCCGGCGCAGCTAATATTGGTGCCTTTTCCATCTCTGGAATCCCCCCTCTTAATGGTTTCTGGAGCAAATTGCTCATAATCATCGCGGCTGTTCAAGCCAGATACTATTGGCTGGCTCTAATAGCCGTGGTCATAAGTATTGTCACTCTTGCCTATTATTTGAAATTACAACGGCACGCTTTCTTTGGTCAGATCTCTGAGACGGTAAAAAACGCCCGAGAGGTGCCGGCCTTGATGTGCATCCCCATGGTACTGCTGGCCATCCTCTGTGTAGGCATGGGACTTTTGCTACTGCCAGGGCCAAGGACAGAAATTCTGCAGCCGGCGGTTCAGGCACTGACTCTCGGAACTAAATACGCAAGCTTAATATTGGGGCAATAGAGAATGCGTAAACTGACTCTGTTTATACTCTCGTTTATCATCTGGGTTCTGCTGGTCTGGCCTTTTGTCCCTCGAGGGTTGGATTGGCAGAGTATTGCGGTGGGCGTGGCTGTTGCCCTACTGGTGGCCTTTGTCTTTGGTGAAATATTTACTGAACGGCCTCACCGCTTCGCTAAACCCTCTGCCTATTTCTGGCTACTCTGCTATATACCGCTGTTCTTCTACTATATGATCCTGGCCAATTTCGATGTGCTCTACCGGGTGCTTCACCCTAAGATGCCGATTAAGCCAGGGATTGTTAAAGTTAAGACTAGTTTGAAAAGCAAATCCGGGATTACTGCCCTTTGTAATTCTATCACCCTGACGCCTGGGACCCTGACGGTTGACCTGGATCAGGAGGGTTACCTGTATATTCATTGGATCAATGTGCGGTCACAGGACATAGAAGAGGCAAGCAGGATCATTGTGGGCAGATTTGAGAAGATTCTGCGGCGGATATTCGAATAGCATCATTGTAGCAGTGTTAAAGGAGCTTAGCAAATGGGTACTTTGCTTATCTATGAGATACTTATCGGGGTGTTATTGCTCTGTTGTTTCCTCTGTCTGTATCGGATTGGAAGAGGGCCTTCTGCTCCGGACCGGACAGTAGCAATAGATATATTGGGCATCGTCGTTGTCGGTTTCTGTGCACTTCTGGCCCTCATAGCCGGCAAGGATTTTTACATGAATGTTGCTATTGCGTGGTCGCTTTTGAGTTTTATTGGCACAATCGCTCTGGCCAAACATATAGAAGGAAAAGGATTTGACGAGTAACCCGAGGGCTGTCTGTCATTTAGATAGCAATAAAGTGAGGGAGACCTTATGTTTGATGTTATCGGAATAGCGTTTATCACGGTGGGTGTTGCCTTTGATTTCTTTGGCTGCATCGGGCTGGTCAGATTTCCCGACATTTACAACCGCTTGCAGGCCGCTACTAAGTGTGTCACTCTGGGCAGTTGCTTCATTCTCTTTGGTGTATTTCTGGTCAGCGGCATCTCAGCTACTGGAGTGAAAGCCATTCTCTGTGCCATCTTTATCTTGCTGACTTCGCCAACTTCCGCCCATGCCTTAGCCAGGGGGGCGCATCTGTTCGGTGTGAAGCTGTGGGAGAAGAGTGTCTGCGATAAATATGCTGAACATCGGTCCCAAGAGAAAAAGCAGTGAATCGAAAAGGAGCTTAGGCGCAAGGAATAAACGATGAGATATCCGAAGCTAAGGGAACTGAAAGAGGCAGTTACTGCCTTAATCAAAGGTCCCTATACAACAAAATTTCCGTTCGAGCCCCATAAACCGGCTGAGAAATTTCGGGGCAAACCCGTACCTGATGACGACTGGTGTGTCGGTTGCAGAGCCTGTGCTGAGGTGTGTCCGTCTGGAGCTATTGAAGTGATTGATGAACCGGAAGCTGCCACCAGAAGGATCATTCGCCATTACGATAAGTGCATCTTCTGTGGTCAGTGCGAACTGAATTGCACGACTGAAAAGGGGGTTCATTTGACGGACGAATACGATTTAGCCACTTTTGACCGGAAGAGCCTTTTCTACGAGCAAAAATTCGAGCTGCTAATTTGCGAAAAATGTGGTCGGGTTATTGGAACCAAGAAACATCTTTTATGGTTAGCAAGGAGACTCGGGCCTTTAGCTTATAGCAATTTCCCTTTGATTTTAACTGTCCAGAGAGAGTTGAAGATAGCTAAAGCAAAGATTCCCTCCAGGGTCCCACCGACCAAGCCCGCCTCTCCATCCCGGTCTGATATCTTCCGTATTTTGTGCCCTGGGTGTCGTCACGAGGTCTTGCTTTTCGATCAGTACGGCAAATCCCTTTAGGGATTCTTCGGAAAAAGCAATAGATGTCCAAAAATAACGAACTTAAAGATAGAGTGAAGGGCAAAATCGCCCTCATTGGGATCGGAAATAGATTCCGCGGTGATGACGGCGTTGGCCCAGAACTGGTAGACAGACTTAAATCCCAAATTCCAAATCTCAAATCCCAAATTGAATTGATAGATGCAGGTGAGGTTCCAGAGAACTATCTAGAAAAGATTATCCAGTCGAGACCGGATACCATACTGCTGGTGGATGCGGTTGATCTTGGAGGCCCACCAGGAGAGACAGAACTCATTGAACCGGAGGATTTAAAAGGAGGCAGTTTCTCTACCCATAATGCCTCTCTGAAATTGGTGATTGACTATTTAAAAAGCCAGACTGAGGCAACTGTTCTGCTGTTGGGCATCCAGCCGAAAAATCTGAGGATGGATAGTGGGTTATCCAAACCGGTAGAACAGGCCTTAAAGACAGTAGAGGAGTGTTTGATAAGATGCATGAACTTGGGATAGCTCGAGATTTATTCAAGATAGTAGTACAAAAAGCTAAAGAAAACAGCCTTAAAGCGGTAACTAAGGTTAAAATAAAAGTTGGAGTTGCCTCGGGTATTGAGGAAGGCCTTCTGAGGCATAGTTTTCTCGACCATATCTTCCCGGGAACTATTGCCGAAGGGGCAGAATTGGAACTTGTAGAAGAGGCTGTGGGGACGAAATGTAAGGATTGTGGAACCCAGATAGAGAGTTCCCAGGAGTTTATTCTCCACTGCCCAGCCTGCGGCAGTTTTAACATTGAGGTTACCAAAGGTAAAGATGTCTACTTAGAAAGTATAGAAGGGGAAAAAGGGAATGGTGAACTAACAGGAGGATGAGAAAATCCTCGCATGGATTCAAACATATTCGTCTTGGTCTGTCTAAGTCTAAGCAAAAAGGAGGGGTATTTTAGTTCTCAAGTGAGTAGTAGCAAACGACTGAGGATCGATGTCAAAGGAAGGGTTCAGGGTGTCGGATTTCGTCCTGTCGTTTATCGTTATGCTAAGGAAAGGGGACTTTCCGGTTGGGTTTCAAACACTTCGGAAGGGGTCGTCATAGAGGTGGAGGGTGATTCAGAGGACATAGATGATTTTCTAAAGACCTTAAAAGCCTTTCCTCCACGTCAGGCAAAGATAACCGCCCTTTCTACCTATTTGTTGCCTGTAAAAAATGAAGGGCAATTCAGCATCTTACCCAGCATTGCCCACGCTAAGATAAGAACTCAAGTCTCTCCAGATATCGCCACCTGTCCAGAGTGTCTTAAAGAGCTTCTTGACCCTACCAATCGACGCTATCTTTATCCCTTCATCAATTGCACAAATTGTGGACCACGTTTCACCATCGTTAAAAACATCCCTTACGATCGAGATAAGACCACTATGGGGAATTTTGCTATGTGTCCCCAATGTCAAAAAGAATACAACGACCCCCTTAATCGGCGTTTCCACGCCCAACCCAATGCCTGTCCCCAGTGTGGCCCACAAGTTACATTAGTTCATAATTCAGGGGCAACTCAGAGCTCAGGACCAGAGGCGGTAAGAGAGACTATCAGATTGCTGAGAGAGGGGAAGATCATTGCTATAAAAGGCTTAGGTGGCTTTCATTTAGCCTGTGATGCCACAAACGATAGGGCAGTGGGAGATTTACGGGGAAGAAAATACCGGGAAAATAAACCCTTTGCCTTGATGGCCAGCAATTTGGAAACAGTAAGAAAATATTGTGAGGTTTCAGCTGAGGAGAAGGAACTATTAATCTCGTGGAAACGTCCTATTGTTCTTTTGAAGAAGAAACCCTTTTCGGCTATTTCAGAAAAGGTCGCCCCTAATAATAGCTACCTTGGTTTTATGCTTCCCTATACTCCACTTCATTATCTGTTATTCCAAGAATCACTTGCTGTTCTGGTAATGACATCGGGGAATATCTCCGATGAACCTATCGCCTACGAGAACAAGGAGGCAATGTCCCGACTTAAGGGGATTGCCGACTATTTCTTGCTTCACGATCGGGATATCTATATCCGCTGCGACGATTCTGTAACCAGGATATTTCCTTCTGCCTCATTGGGTAGTGAACCCGGTGAGACCTCAGGTCTGTTGCGGGGTGAGCCTCTAACGCCGGCTACCCACTCTGAAATAGTCATCCGTCGTTCTCGGGGATATGTCCCATCCCCATTGAGGGTTCCCTGTAGCTTTAAAAATGGGATTTTGGCTTGTGGGGCTCACCTTAAGAATACCTTTGCCTTGGCTAAAGGAGATGAGGTCATTGTGAGCCACCATATCGGGGACATAGAGAATTTAGAGACTCTCCGGGCCTTCGAGAAGGGGATTGAGCATTTCAAGAGACTGTTCGATATTGAGCCAGTGATTATCGCCCGTGACCTTCATCCAGAATACCTATCTACCCGATATGCTGAGAATCTTCAAATTATCAACCCCGAGCTGCGGATTCTGTCTATCCAGCATCACCACGCCCATATCGCCTCCTGTTTGGCCGACAACGGCGTAAGCAATCGTAAACTCATAGGTGTCTCTTTTGATGGAACTGGTTTTGGCACGGATGGAAACATCTGGGGTGGTGAATTTCTAATCGCAGATTACGCGGATTTCCAAAGGGTCGCTCACTTAAAATATGTTCCCCTTCCTGGGGGGGAGCAGGCGATAAGAGAGCCCTGGCGAATGGCTGCCAGCTACTTATATGAGACTTTTGGTCCAGAATTTCTTGGGCTGGGTTTGGATTTTATCTCTCGATTGGATAAGGACAAATGGAGAGTTTTAGAAAGGATGATCAAACAGGGGGTAAACTCTCCGCTGGTATCCAGCGTGGGCAGGCTTTTTGACGCTGTTTCCTCTCTGTTGGGCCTGAGAGATAGGATAACTTATGAAGGGCAGGCAGCGGTGGAGTTAGAAATGGCAATGGAACAGTTTCCAAGTTCCAAGCTTGAAATTCAAAGCTATGGGTATGAAATAGAGAACAGAGACCAGATCTATATAATAGATCCTCGCTCGGTTATTATGGGAGTAGTAAGTGATTTACAAAGAGGTATTTCAGCCTCCTCTATCTCCAGGAAGTTTCACAATACCGTAGTAGAGATAATCGTCGATGTGTGCAAAAGAATCAATAAAAGGGAAGGCTTAAGTGAAGTTGCCCTGAGCGGAGGTGTGTTTCAGAATATGTTTCTGCTCAGCAGAGCATTCAACCGCCTGAGCAGGGAGGGATTCAAGGTTTATCTGCATCATCGAGTTCCTACAAACGACGGCGGTATCTCGTTAGGACAAGCTGTTGTTGCCAATGCTAAGTCCCAGTAACCAGAAGCTTAAGTGAGGGATAACCATGTGCTTAGCCATACCTATGAAGGTTATCAAGATTAAGGGGAGCGAGGGGATAGTTGAGCTAAGCGGAGTGGAGCGTGAGGTGAATCTGCAGTTGGTAGAAGATGTGAGTGTGGGTGATTATATCCTGATTCACGCTGGTTTTGCCATACAGAAGCTGGATAGGGAAGAGGCAGAGGAAACCCTATCCTATTTGAGGCAGATGGCTGAGAAGGCATAACCCCCTTCGGGAATGTCTAATGCCAGAGTCCAAATATCAAAAGAAGGGTTTGCTTATTTGGACTTTGGATTTTATAATTATAAACTTAGGGCATATTCTCATCCGTGGGGGGAAGTCTTTGGTCTAACAGAGTTTCCCAGGAGGGTCAACAGGGTGAAGTATATAGACGAATATTCCGACGCCGAAATTGTTCAAAAATTGCTGGCGAAAATCCATTTAACTTGTGAGAATTACCCTAAGGAGATAGTTCTGATGGAGGTTTGTGGCACGCACACCATGGCCATCTTCCGGTCAGGACTTCGGAGGTTGCTTCCCCCAAACATCCATCTGCTTTCGGGGCCGGGTTGTCCTGTATGCGTCACCCCCAACCATTATTTAGATAAAGCTATTGCTTATACAAAGAGAGATGATGTAGTTATAACTACTTTTGGCGATATGCTGAGGGTGCCCGGTTCCAGTTCCAGTTTAGAGAAACAGAAGGGCTCCGGAGGTGATGTGGTTGTAGTTTACTCACCCCTGGAGGCTTTGAAGATAGCCCAGAAAACCCCTGGAAAGAAGATAATTTTTTTAGCAATAGGATTTGAGACTACCGCCCCCACAGTGGCGGCCACCATTAAAATTGCCCAGGAGAAAAGTATTCAAAACTTCTTTGTCTTTTCCGGCCATAAGCTGATTCCACCAGCTATGCGAGCTTTGGTTGGTCACAAAGATTTACATATCGATGGTTTCATCTGTCCAGGGCATGTGAGCAC
>CAZQSC010000013.1:0-23582 GCA_964595705.1 uncultured bacterium
CCAAGTAGGAGGCACGACACAATCGCCATCGGTGGTGAAAATAAGTTCACCCCGGCTGTATCTTATGCCCATCTCTATTGCTGCCTTCTTGCCACAGGCGGTGGTCCCTTTGATGCTCAACAGCCGGACATTCTCTCTCAGGTAAGAGCTGATCATCTCGGCAGTCCGGTCGCTGGAGTGGTCGTCAACGATGATAATCTCAAAGAGTTCTTTGGGATAATCCTGATTCACAAGTGACTCCAGGCATCTGCCAATATTCTGTTCCTCATTCCTCACCGGGACAATAATGGAGACAGAGAAAGCAGGGTTGTTCTGCCTGTGAGTTGCCAACAGGCGAAACAGCCCCAGTAAAGCTACTAGCAGCGCAGCGGCGTAGCCGGCTGTGAAGAGAACAACAGCTATTGAAAACCCACCAAGAAACATCTCCCTCTCCACGATAGAGCTTCGGCTGGCATTCCCATTGGTTATAAAATACTACTTCCGGTCTGAATCTGCAAGGGAAAATACTGGATAATAAGCAGGTTTAGAGACCAGGAAATTTATATTGACTTAACCTGAAGTGATAATTATATTATTAACCCCGGTGGTGGTGCAATGGTTCATAAGTTCAGCTGCAGGCTGAGCGCTGTTTGCCTTAAATCTGTTCACAGAAATCCTACAGTTCATCAGTAAGAATAGGAAAACCGAACTTTGACATTTATATTACAGCAGGGAGCCTTAGACCTGTTTTAGACCGCGCGCGGGAGAATATTTAGCTCACTTCACAAGGAGATTTCAATGGAGGCGGTAGTAATAAAATCCTCTGGGAAAGTAGAACTTACCCAGGTAGAAGACCCATCTGTTGGCCCCCGAGAGGTTGCCATCGCCGTTAAGGCAGCAGGATTGTGTGGCACTGACTTGCATATCTACCAGGGAGAGTTTCCTGCCTCCTTGCCTCTGATTCCAGGACATGAGTTTGCGGGAGAGGTGATCGAGATAGGGCAGGAGGTTGGCACTATCTCTGTGGGTGACCGAGTTACAGTAGACCCTAATGTGCCCTGTAGAAGATGCTCCTTCTGTAAGAGTCATAAGGGGCATTTCTGCCGTCAGTTCAAGGCATACGGGGTTAATCTGCCTGGCGGATTTGCCCAGCGAGTGGTGGTTAGGGAGGAGAATATCTACTCCATTAGTGAGCTTTCTTACGAGCAAGGAGCGCTGATTGAGCCTTTAGCCTGCGTCCTGCATGGAGTGGAGCTGGTGGGGGTGAATCCAGGGGAAGAAGTCCTCATTTTCGGTGTAGGGCCTATTGGTCTGTTATTAGCTCAGGTGTGTAAGATAAAGGGGGCTTCCACCGTGGCGGCGGTAGATCTATTTCAGGAGAAACTGGATTTTGCCAAAGCCCTTGGTGTGGACGAAACCTTCTGTAACAGTCCAGTATTGCCCAAGCAGATAGCAGAAAGGGGGAGATTTGACCTGGTCATCGATGCCACCGGGGTTCCCCAAGTGGTGGAGGCATTACCTAAGTATGTCCAAGATGGAGGCAGAATCCTTTACTTTGGCGTCTGTCCCCAGGGGACTCAGATCAAGTTGGATCCCTTCGATGTCTATCGCCGGGAGTTGAAAATATTCGGCACCTTCAGCCTACTGGCTAACTTCCTGCCAGCGATTAATTTGGTTAAAAGGGGCAGGGTGAATGTTGAGGCAGTGATTTCCCATAAATTGGCCCTAAGTGAGATTAAGCAGGCCTTTGAATTGGCGAAGAACAGAGACTCGAGGAAGATTCTTCTGTTCCCCAGCGAGTTGGGAGGGGAGTGATGAGGGTTCTGGTCACCGGCGGCGCTGGATTTATAGGTTCACATCTATGTGAGTTCTTGCTGAACAAGGGCCACCGGGTTATCTGTATGGATAACCTGGTCACCGGGAATGTGGATAACATCGCCCACCTTTTTGGAACCGAGGGGTTTGAATTCATACGATACGATGTTACCAACTATGTCTATGTAGCTGGCCAGTTGGATTTTGTATTGCACTTTGCCAGTCCAGCCAGCCCCATTGACTACCAACAGCTGCCCATCCAGACACTAAAAGTGGGAGCGATGGGGACGCACAAGACCTTGGGATTGGCGAAGGAGAAGGGAGCTGCCTTTCTGTTGGCTTCCACTTCTGAGTGCTATGGAGACCCTCAGGTTCACCCTCAGAGTGAAGACTACTGGGGAAATGTCAATCCGGTTGGCCCCCGGGGGGTTTACGACGAGGCCAAGCGCTATGCCGAGGCAATCACTATGGCCTATCATCGCTATCACGGAGTAGATACCAGAATCGCCCGCATCTTTAATACATTTGGGCCTCGAATGCGAAAAAACGACGGCCGGGCAGTACCCACATTCATCTGCCAGGCATTAGCCGGCCAGGATATTACCATATTTGGTGATGGTTCCCAGACCAGAAGTTTTGGCTACATTACCGACCTGATCGACGGTATCTATCGCCTGATGCTCTCCGATGTTCACACCCCGGTGAATCTGGGAAACCCTCAGGAGATGACCGTGTTGGAGATGGCCAGAACTATCCTACGACTCACTAACAGCAAAAGCGAGGTGGTCTTCAAGCCCCTTCCAGAAGATGACCCGAAGGTAAGGCAGCCAGACATAAGCAAGGCTAAGAGGCTGTTGGGATGGGAACCTAAGGTGAGTATTGAGGAGGGGTTGAAGAGAACAATACAATGGTTCCAACAGTCAATGTGAACAAGGAGGCAAACCTGTCATGAGAATACCAGTCTCTCTTTTCCGCCATTCGCCGTTTGAGTCCCTTTTGGAGCACTTTCTGGCGGTGGAGGCCTGCTTCAACAGGTTCGTTATGGTGGTGAACCGATGGATAGAAGAAGGGGACAAAATGGATTTCGACCAAGAGGTTGAGGAGATGTCCCAATTGGAGTATCAGGCAGACGAGGTAAAGAATGCCCTGCGAGAGCATCTGCCTAAGAGTCTGTTTATGCCCGTAGATCGTGGGGATATACTGGCTTTTCTGCGGGAACAAGACCAGATTGCCGACTTTTGTCAGGATGCGATCACTATACTGGCCCTGCGTCCTACCGAGGTGCCAGAATATCTGAAGCAGGATTTTCACAATCTGATGGAGAAACTCAAGGAGGTGGTAGAGGCTTACAAACTGTCGGTCCAGGAACTCAGGGATCTGCTGAAGACAGCCTTTGTGAAAGGCGAAGAGGAGAAGATCCACCAGCTGATCAAGCAGGTGGACAAGAAGGAGTGGGAATCGGACAAATTGCAATTCGCCTTGGCGAAGAAGATATATCTTCATGAGAAGGAATTAGACCCCATCACCATTAATTTCCTTACCCATGTGCTGATGACCCTGGGCCAGATAGCAGATGCCTGTGAGAATGCCGATGACCGGCTGCGGAGGATTATAGCTCGTTAACCCTGTGAAGATTGACGCCAGATATGACGATATTGATTATCGGTATAGTCGCAAGTTTGTACATCGCCTGGAGCATCGGGAGCAATGATGTAGCCAACTCTATGGGTACTTCGGTGGCAGCAGAGTCGCTCAGTTTCAAACAGGCGGTGATAATTGCGGGGATTTTGAACTTCTTGGGCGCAGTACTGGTTGGAGCACGGGTAGTTAACACCGTCCGCAAGGGGATAATCGACCCTAACTTTTTCGCTGATAACCCTTCGCTGCTGGTCTACGGAATGATATCTGCCCTGCTGGCGGCTGCAATATGGATCACTCTGGCTACCTACCTGCGGCTGCCTGTCTCCACTACCCACAGTATAGTAGGTGCTATAGTAGGTTTTGGCTTAATAACCATTGGCATCACCGGGATCAGATGGTCTGTAATCCTGTTTATTGTTCTGAGCTGGATAATATCTCCTCTGTTTGGAGCTTTCATATCCTTTGTTATTTTCAGTATAATCAGATCCAAAGTATTGGCTACTGAGACGCCGCTGCTCTCTTTTAAGAAGATAGGTCCGATATTTGTCGGTCTCACTGGTATGATTCTCACCCTGGCAGTGATCTCCACCGGGATGCGTAATCTAAACCTGGAATTACCTTTGCATATGACTTTGGGAATTGCCCTGGCAGTGGCTGGCGTATCTGGCTGGAGTGGCTATCTGTTTCTGCGGAGATATACACCTACGAAGGCAGTGCAGACGGAAGATGTGGAGGAGCTTTCCAAACCTCTGCAGGTGATGAGTGCCTCCTATGAGGCCTTTGCTCACGGGTCAAATGATGTGGCCAACGCGGTGGGGCCGGTAGCAGCGGTATTTTCCATAATTGCTACCCAGTCAGTGGGCATGAAGACAGCCGTGCCGATTTGGATGCTGGCCATAGGCGGACTTGGTTTAGTGCTAGGTATTGCCACCTGGGGGCACCGGGTGATGGAGACCATAGGGAAACGCATCACCGAGATCACACCTACCCGAGGGTTTGCCGCCGAGTTCTCTGCCGCCACCACCGTGCTACTCTGTTCCTGTTTAGGATTGCCTGTCTCCACCACCCATGTCTCCGTGGGCACAGTGCTGGGAGTGGGTTTTGCCCGAGGGGTGGCAGCACTTAACTTGCGAGTTATTAGAAATATAATCCTCTCCTGGTTTCTCACCCTTCCCGTGGCCGCAGGGCTGTCCAGCTTAATCTTTAAGATTATGGTTAAGATTCACCCGTAAGCTTCCCTAAAACATGAAAGTTAAAGGGAAAAATCTCCTGAGAAGCCGGATGGGGTATCAGATTTTGCTTAATGCGGTAAGATTTGGAGCAACGACACCAACAGAGTTCTTGGAGGAGAGTTCCTGAAGGAGTATCATCTAAGTGTATGAGCTCCATTTTGAGCCAGACCTAAGGAGGCTTTCGGCAGAGAATTTTCACCACATCATTTCCCAGATCAAGGTTCTGACCGAAAACAGCGAATTGGCTAAACAAGGAGGTAGCGGAGAGATGTTAACCGAACTGGAGACAAGACTACAACACTGCGAGCGAAAATTGATCGAACTGCGAGACTGTCTTTGACCTGGCTGCAAAAGAAGCACAGATAGCAGAGTTAGAGCAAAAAACAGCCAAATCAGATTTCTGGAGTGATGAAAAGGCAGCCAGAGAGCTTCTGGAGGAGCTGAATCGCCAGAGGAAATGGGTCTCTGCTTGGAAACAGTTAGCGCAGGAGAGGGAAGATCTGGCCACATTGCTCCAATTAGCCAAAGAGGAGGATGACTCTGACGCCTTTGCTGAAGTAGGCCAAGCGTTGGGGCCATTAGAGAAAAAGATAGAGGAGCTTGAGTTCAGGAATATCCTGGGAGGAGAAGACGATCCTCGGAATGCCATTCTCACCATCCACTCTGGAGCCGGCGGCACTGAATCGATGGACTGGGTTCAGATGCTGCTCCGGATGTACCTCAGATGGATGGAGCGCCACGGCTTCCAAACAGATATCTTAGACCTTCAACCCGGTGATGAGGCAGGGATCAAATCGGTCACCATTGATGTCAAGGGTGAATATGCCTACGGTTATCTTAAGACCGAAGCTGGAGTGCATCGGCTGGTGAGGATTTCCCCCTTCGACTCCCAGAGCCGACGGCATACCTCTTTCGCCTCAGTCTTCGTTTACCCTCAAGTAGATGAGAAATTTGAAGTGGAAATTAACGAGGCAGATCTGAGGATAGAGACCTTTCGCGCCAGCGGGCCTGGCGGACAAAATGTGAACAAGGTGAACTCTGCGGTGAGAATTACCCACCTGCCCACCGGAATTACTGTTCAATGTCAATCGGAGAGGTCTCAGTACCAAAACCGAGAGAATGCCATGCGGGTGCTGATTGCTCAGCTATACCAGCGTCACAAAGAAGAACAGGAACAAAAAAGACTTAAGGAGATAGAGAGCAAGAAGAAGAGCATTGAGTGGGGCAGCCAGATCCGTTCCTACATTATGCATCCCTACAATCTGGTGAAAGACCACCGCACAGGCGCTCAGACAGGTAATGTGCAGGCGGTTATGGACGGGGAGATAGACCAGTTTATCCGTGCCTATCTGCTTCACAGCCAAGGTGATAAAGACTGATTTCCCTGATGCTTGATGTCTTCAGGACTGAGCTTGTTTCTGTTGAGTGAATTTGTCTCCTAACCAGGTTTCCGACCTTAAACCTATGAGTATCGACCTGTAGACTTCCAACGGATGATAAAACTGCACCAGATAAAAAAGCCGTAGTGTAGCTTTTATGAGGCGTAAATCCTGTCTTCGGAGGGGCGTAGTGTTGCTACAACCCTACCCACTGGGAAAACTGTAAACAGGAGAGGAGAAACATAAGGTATGGAGAGGATAAGAGTAGGATTTATAGGATGTGGTGGCAACGCTCGAGGGCATATGAGAAGAATGCTTACTATACCAGAGGCGGAGATAGTTGCCTTGGTGGATGTGAGTCAGGAGAGCCTGGGAAAAGTCTGGGAGGATTACCCTCAGCTCAAAAAGCTGCCTTCTTTCTCAGACTACCGGCAGATGCTGGAGGAGGTAAGGCTGGATGCAGTGGAAATTTCCACCCCTCACACCCTTCACTTCCAGCAGGCGATGGATTCACTCCAAAAGGGGCTGCATGTGCTGGTGGAGAAACCGATGGTCTGCACCACTGAGCATGCCCAACAGATTGTAGAGGAGGTGGAGAGGAGTGGGAAGGTTTTCCTTATCTCCTATCAGCGCCATTTTGAGCCTGTCTTCCGCTATGTCCGAAATCAGATCATGGTTGGGGAGCTGGGCGAAGTGCAGTTTATCTCTGCTTTTCTCTGCCAGGACTGGTACCGGGAACAGAGGGGAACCTGGAGGCAGCGGTTAGCCCTCTCCGGAGGAGGGCAGTTGAACGACTCCGGCAGCCATCTTCTGGATATCCTGTTGTGGATGACCGGACTGGAACCTGACGAGGTTACTGCCTATATCGACAGCTTAGACACCGAAGTGGATATTAACTCTGCCTTGAGTGTGAGATTCACTAACGGGGCGATTGGCAATATCTCTGTGGTGGGCAACTCTCCCGGCGGCATCCGGGAGGACATAGAGATATGGGGCTCAAAGGCGGCGGTTCATTATTACAACGGGGAGCTCACCTACATATGCGCTGGTGTCCGTGAGCCCTTCCAGCCTGCAGGGCTTCCCTGTCGCTCCAACCCGGACCAGAATTTTATTGATGCCATTTTGGGCAGGGATGAGATTCAGGTCCCAGCCATCTGCGGCCTTCGAGTAGCCCAACTCACTCAGGCCGCATGGGAATCTGCCCGAACCGGCCAACCAGTGAAGGTGAGATCCACATAGAGGATGGGAGAAGTCGATGGAGATAAAAGTAAAACTCGGCGATATCACCCGGATAGAAAGCGACGCCCTTGTTGTCAATCTGTTTGAAGGGGTTAAGCATCCCGGTGGTGCCACTGGCGCTGTGGACAGCACCCTTGGTGGTGCCATCTCGGCTTTAGTCAAAGAGGGAGAATTCAAAGGTGAGCTCAACCAGACAGCAGTGATTCACTCTCTGGGTAAAATCCCGGCCAAGAGAGTGATAGTTGTGGGCTTAGGGAAGTCAGAAGAGTTCACGAGCGATAGGATAAGGCAGGTGAGTGCCACCAGCCTGAAGGAAGCAAGGGCGCTGGGGGCAAAGAGAGTGAGCACCATTGTCCACGGGGCAGGAATTGCAGGCTTTACCCCTGAGGTTGCATCCCAGGCCCTGACAGAAGGGGCGATCTTAGGACTCTATAAATTTGACAAGTATCTGGAAAATAAAGAGAAAAAAGAAATAGAGGAGATTCTGGTAGTTGAATTTGACGAAAAGAAGATTCCGGAGGTGGAGAAGGGTGTAGAGAGAGGCAAGATTTTTGCCGAGGCCCAGGATATGGTTCGGGACTTAGTTAACGAGCCCAGCAATCAGATGACCCCCCGGGTGCTGGCAGAAAAGGCCAAAGAAGTAGCGGAGAGGTTCTCCCTGGGGATTGAGGTTTTGGCCGAGGAGGAACTACGGAAAATGGGCGCCGAGGCTTTCTTAGCAGTGGCCAAAGGCAGTGAAGAGCCTTGTCGCCTCATTGTGATGCGCCATGAGACGGTCCCTCAGGCCGCCACAGTAGCCCTGGTCGGCAAGGGCATCACCTTCGACAGTGGAGGAGTCTCTCTTAAACCTTCCAAGGGGATGGAGGAGATGAAGGCCGATATGGCAGGTGGGGCGGCAGTGATCGGGGCAATGCAGATTATAGCCCAGCTTAAGCCCAAGGTGAATGTGCTGGGGATAATCCCGGCCGCCGAGAATATGCCCAGCGGCCATGCCCTCAAACCTGGCGATGTGATAAAAAGCCTTGGAGGCAAAAGCATCGAGATAATCTCTACCGATGCCGAAGGCAGGTTGATTTTAGCCGATGCTCTGGCCTACGCTCAAAGACTGGGCGCAGGCAAGATCATCGACATAGCTACCCTCACCGGGGGCTGTATCGTCGCCTTGGGCAACTTTACTGCTGCCCTCTTGGGGTCAGACCAGAAATTGATAGACCTGCTTATTGAGACCTCCAAGCAGACAGGGGAGAAGATGTGGCAACTGCCCCTGTTTGAGGAATATTTTGACCAGATAAAGAGCGATATTGCTGATGTTAAAAACAGCGGCGGCAGGGGGGCCTCGACTATAATCGGGGGAATGTTCCTGAAACAGTTCGTTAACAACACCCCCTGGGTTCACATTGACATAGCGGGCAAGGAGTCTACCGATAAGCAGAAGGGCTACTTGGTAAAAGGTGCCACTGGCTATGGGACCAGAACTCTGGCAGCGGCAGTGTTGAAGATGTGACACCCCTGGCCAGAGAAGAGAGATGGGCCTGGTAGACAGGTGACACAGGGAGGCCAGAATCCTTTTTCCTTAATCTAAAGGTGGTGCTTGACAATGAAGGAGATTTTGACCCTGTTCTTAATAATGGGAGCTCTGGGTTTTCTTATTCTGAGTTGTAAGGGAGAAGAGTCAACCGCTGCGGTCAGGCCGCCAGCGGTAGCGGGCAGTTTTTATCCTGATTCGCCGTCTGAGCTGAAGAAGATGGTAAAAGGGTTCCTCTCCCGGGCAACCGATGCAAAGATAGAGGGACAGATAGTAGCCCTGCTGTCGCCTCATGCCGGGTATGTCTTCTGCGGACAGGTGGCAGCTTACTCGTACAAGCAACTGGAGGGCAGAGAGTTCGATGATGTCATAGTTATTGGGCCCAGCCAGTACCTCCACTTGGAGGGTGCCTCTGTGGGCAGTTGGGATTACTACCAGACACCGTTGGGAAAGGTGGAAGTGGATATGGAACTGGTAGAGAAGCTTAAGGCTGCCAATCCTAAGATCAAGTTCACCCCTGCTGCTCACTCTCAGGAACATGCGGTAGAGGTTCAGTTGCCCTTCCTCCAGTGCGTGCTGGAGAAGTTCAAGCTGGTGCCCATCATTATGGGGAATCCCAGCCCAGAGAACTGCCGGATGTTAAGCAATGCCCTGATTAAGGCTGTAGGAGACAAAAAGGTACTGCTGGTGGCAAGCTCGGATATGTCCCACTACCCCAGTCACGACGATGCCTGTCGGGTTGACCGACAAACCCTGCATGTGATTGAGTCCCTTGCCCCCTTCAAACTTCTGGAGTCCAGCAGGCAGATTTTAAGTCAAGGAATTCCTAACCTCGACTGTACGCTATGTGGGCTAGGGCCGGTAGCCACGGTGTTGATGACTGCCAGGCGGTTGAAGGCAACAGAGGTGAAGGTTCTTAAATACGCCAACTCTGGTGATGTGACTGTCATGGGAAGGATTAACCGAAACAGAGTAGTAGGTTACGGAGCGGCAGTAATTTATAAATCAGACAGATCAGAGATTAAAGGACAAGGGCCGGGTGGAGAGTTTGCCCTCACAGAGGAACAGAAGATGACACTCCTGCATATTGCCCGAAAGACACTCAACTGCTGTTTAAGAAAAGAGAAAATACCTGAGTTCCAGGTTCAGGATCCGGCCCTTCGTCAAAAAAGGGGCGTTTTTGTCACTTTGACCAATCATGGAAGGCTCAGGGGCTGCATAGGCCACTTTGCCCCTGATACCCCTTTGTACAAGCTTGTCTCCCAGATGACCATTGCTGCTGCCACCCAGGATTACAGATTCTTCTACAACCCCATCACAGTAGATGAGCTTGATGATATAAGAATTGAGATATCTGTGCTTTCCCCTCTGAAAAGGATAAAAAGCATAGATGAGATAAGAATGGGTATAGCCGGTATCTATGTGAGAATGGGAAACCGGGCGGGTACTTTTCTCCCTCAGGTAGCTACTGAAACTGGGTGGAGTAAGATCGAATTCTTGGAGCGGTGTTGTTCGGAAAAGGCAGGGCTTCCTCCTGATGCCTGGAAGAAGGGAGCAGAATTATACACTTACACTGCCCTGGTGTTTCACGAACCTGAGGAGAAATAAGAAGAAAGGGAAAAACGAATAGACTTAGAAGAGATTCTTTCCATTCCAAAGGAGAGGCTTTTTATGAACATTCTTGCCATAGGAGCTCATCCTGACGACATAGAGTTCCTTTGCGCTGCAACACTGGCTAAATATGTAAAGGGCGGACATAAAGTCTTTATCTGCCACCTCTGCATCGGTGATAAGGGCCACTTCGAGATCCCTCCGGGAGAGCTCAGGGAAATAAGAGATAAGGAGGCAGAGAAGGCGGCTGCCGTGATAGGTGCTAAGCATAAGCACTTAAAACTGGATTTCCCTGATTGCCAGCTCCATTACAATCTGCAGAGTGTGACCAAGACAGTAGAGATAATCCGCCAGGCCCAGCCTGATGTGATCATCACCCACTCTCCTTCTGACTATATGCTCGATCATGTGGTTACCGGTCAGGTGGTCTTTGACGCCAGCTTCCACGCTACTCTGCCAAACTTCTCTGCTGGAGGAGAACCCACAAGTGTGATCCCTCCCATCTATTATATGGATACTTTAGCCGGGGTAGAGTTCCTCCCAGAAGAGTATGTGGATGTTACCGAGACGATGGAGACCAAACGGCAGATGCTTCTTTGCCACCAGAGCCAGTACCAGTGGCTCAAAAAGCACGATAGCGTCGATACTGTTGAATTTATCGAAATAATGGCCCGAATGCGCGGTCTGCAATGTGGAGTTAAATATGCGGAGGGATTTAGACGCTGTAAGGTCTGGGGAAGGAATCCCATCAGGAGACTGCTTCCTTAGGGGATACCTCTGAATTGAATATCAAGAACCAGCTGTTTTGGGGAAAAGAGCAAGGAGTTTAAAGTGCCTAAAATGCCTAAAGTGGGCTTAAATAAGTTTAGACAATTCAAACCTTAAGCACTTTAGCTCACTTTGGCACTGACTACAAATCTCAGAATTAAATGCAACAAATTACTTTTTTTTGATTGTTGTAGCTTGCCGCGGTGATGTATTCCTCCTTAATGTACTTCACCGCGTTCTCAAACAGGAGCATACCATCGCCTTTGTCTTTAAGCCCCTCCCGTGTCCAACGGGGATGTTGAACGGGGTCGATGTGCCTCTCGGGATGGGGCATAAGTCCCAATACCCTTCCGGTGGGGTCACAGATGCCAGCGATATCATCCGCAGAGCCATTGGGGTTCCAGGGATAGCCTCCGGAGTTGCCGTCAGGGCCAACATAGCGAAAGATAATCTGCCCGTTCTCCCTTAGCTTCTGAAGAACTGCTGGGTCTCTGGGGATGAACTTGCCCTCGGCGTGAGCCACTGGCAGGCAAAGGGTGTCCTTTATCCCTCTGGTGAAGACACATTTGTCCGTATTAAAAGGCTTTAAATAGACCCACCTGTCCTCGAACTTTCCTGAGTCGTTGCCGCTGAGGGTTGCCTCTTGAAGGTCGGCTGCGCCGGAGGTCGCAGGCAACAGACCCGCCTTGACCAGCACCTGAAAGCCGTTACAGATGCCGATGACTAATTTCCCTTGCTGGATAAAGTCTTGAATTTGGGCTTTCAACTTGTATTTCAGCTCGTTTGCCAGTATCTTCCCCGCCTCAATGTCATCCCCATAGGTGAATCCTCCGGGAATAGCCAGGATCTGGTAAGAAGAGAGTTTTTTCTCCCCCCGAACCAGTTGGTTCACATGCACCAACTGAACGGCTGCCCCTGCCCGGCAAAAGGCATAGCAAGTCTCGTAGTCACAGTTCGTGCCAGCAGCCCTCAACACTATCACTTTCACTTCGCTCACTTCGCTTAGCATTTGTTTCACCGTTTCCTTTTCTTTACCATCGCAAGGGGCTCTGCCAGGCCTCCTTAAGGTCCCTTACATCGGCAGAGAGAACGACATTACCCCCGAGCCCGTGCACCTTGAACGTTCTTGTTCCGGTTATTTTCCCTATCTGGCCGAAGGAGCAGCCGGACATTATCTGTTCAAACTTATCCTGATATTTCGGCGGAATCTCCACAATAAAACGGCTGTTGGATTCAGAGAAAAGCAGGGTGTCATTTCTCGCTGGCGTGCCATCGGTGGGAACGGACCTGAGGTCTATTTCCATTCCCAGGTCGCCGGCGAAGGCCATCTCGGCGCAGGCTACCCCGATACCCCCCTCAGAGCAGTCATGACAGGCTCTCACCAGACCAAGCTCAGTCGCCTGGCTCAGCCTCTCCATCAACCGTTTTCCCTGGAATGGATCGACCTTGGGGACCTGGTTTCCCATCCACCCCCGTACCAGATAGTAATGGGACCCCCCCATCTCGTCTCTGGTGGTTCCTACCACATACACCAGGTCTCCTGGCTCTTTGGCATCCATAGATATGGCACCTCTCACATCCTCCATAATTGCTACAGCGGAGATCAGCAGGGTAGGGGGGATGGAGATGGTGCCCTCTCCGGTGGAATATTCGTTGTTTAAACTGTCTTTGCCGGAGATGAAGGGAGTTTCGTATGCCTTTGCCACCTGGTAGCAGGCCTGGGCAGCCCTGACTAAGGCACCTAAGTTTTCTGGCTTCTCTGGACTTCCCCAGCAGAAGTTGTCCAAAAGGCCTACCTGTTTGAGACTTCCCCCTACAGCGATTATCTGCCTGAGGGCCTCGTCTATTGCTGAGGCAGCCATCCAATAGGGATCGATGAGGCCGTAGCGGGGGTTGATGCCATTGGAGACAATTATACCCCGGTAAGAATCCAGCCGTGGCCGAACTATACAGGCGTCGCCAGGGCCGTCACCGAAGATCCCTACCAAGGGTTTCAACACACTGCCCCCCTGAACCTCATGGTCGTACTGGCGGATAACCCACTCCTTGCTGCATACATTCCAGCAGGAGAGGATTTTTTTCAAATAAAGGGTGAGATCTTCCGGATCGGGGCAGAGGGGTTCCTGGAAACAAGGTTTCTTCCAGGTGGCCTTCTTCTTGGCTCTGGGTAGACCGTGATGGAGAAACTCCATATCCAGGTCGGCCACGGTGTGGCCCTGGTACCGGAGGTGAAGACGCTTGTCACCAGTGAACTGGCCGATCACAGTGGCCTCGACATCTTCACGGGCGAATATCTCCAGCAGCCGGCTCAGATTCTTCTGGGGCACAGCCAGGACCATTCTTTCCTGGGCCTCAGAGATCCAGATCTCTGTGTAACTGAGCCCTTTGTATTTAAGGGGCACTTTCTCCAAGTCCACAGTGGCCCCGGTGGAAGCCCCCATTTCACCCACGGCTGAGGAAAGCCCCCCAGCACCGCAGTCAGTGATGGAGTTGTACAGCTTTGCGTCTCTGGCCTGAAGCAGGGTATCTACCATCTTCTTTTCCATTATGGGGTTTCCGATCTGCACCGCCCCGCTGGAGATCTTCTCCGACTCTTCGGTCAGCTCTCCAGAAGAGAAAGTGGCACCGTGGATACCATCTCGACCAGTTCTGCCGCCCACTAAGACTATAAGATCGCCGGGGGTCACCTGTTTCTGACAGGCCCAATTGGGTATAAGTCCCACATTTCCACAGTAGACTAATGGGTTGGCCAAGTAGCCCTCATCGAAGAAGATAGAACCGTTGGCCGTTGGTATTCCCATCCGGTTTCCGTAGTCCCTGACTCCGGCTACCACTCCTTTCATAATCCGTTTCGGATGCAGTACTCCCTTGGGCAATTTTCCGTGGGGATAATCTGGAGGGCCGAAGCAGAAGACATCGGTGTTCAGGATGGGTTTGGCCCCCAGGCCTGTGCCCAGAGGGTCTCTGATTACACCGCCGATCCCCGTGCCCGCGCCCCCGTAGGGCTCTAAGGCCGAAGGGTGGTTGTGAGTTTCAACCTTGAAGCAGACGGCGTACTCCTCGTCGAAGCAGATAATGCCAGCGTTGTCCTCGAACACAGAGATACACCAAGGCTTGTTCAGCTCTTCAGTAGCCCGGAAGATGGTAGACTTCATCAGGTTGTCAATCACCTTGCCCTGAAATTCGATCAGACCTTTAAAGGTCTTATGGACGCAGTGCTCAGACCAGGTCTGAGCCAGGGTCTCCAGTTCAACATCGGTGGGGTTTCTCCCCAGCCGGGCGAAATGGTTCTTGATAGCCATCATCTCCCCAAGATTCAAGAAAAGCTGCCTTTGCTTGCTTATTCTCTCCAAATCGGCGTGGTTAGCACCTAAGAGATCTACATAAGATACTCTAAACTCGTATGCTGCAGAGGGGAAGGAGACTCTTTCCCCTTTTTTCACAACGTGCTGGATGACCCTGTTGAGCAGAAGCTTTTCACAGATAGTGTCAATCTGCTGTGGGGAGAGTTCTCCACGGATGAGATATTTGCGGGCTGTTTTGACCGACCGAACCCCTTCGATCCCCATATCCCTTATTCCCTTCTTGGTGCTCTCCTCTACTGGATCCATAACACCAGGATTATAAGCCACTTCTATTGTATGAAGATCTGCCCCCCAGTTGGACTCTCCCCTCTCTCCTCTCTCTTCTTTTATTTCTTTTGTATAGGTATATTCCTGGGTTATGCTGTCGCACAGCAGGTTCTCGCATATCTGGACTATCTGGGGTTCGGAGAGGCTGCCTTCGATAAGATAGACCTGGGTTATTCTCAGCTCTCTCACCCCTTTTATGCCGAGGTCTTCTATGTCTTTCTTGATGCCGCCTGCTAAGGCGTCGTGTATTTTGGGCTTGGTGCTTATTTCAACTCTCCAGAGCATAGGACTCTCCTTTTTTTCTACGGTTGAAATATAACGCTAAAGGTCTCAGGTGTCAATGGAATTTTGAAAAACGCCTCCAGAGCCGTACTTGAGGCGAAATTACCGTTAGTGAACCTTCGCACCCGCTGGGCTCTGAATTCAAAGACAACTGATATACAACTGATTCGTAAGAAATGCAAAATTCTTCCTCTGTCTTGAGAACATAGGACTTGCCTCGGAAAGAACCGGCCCAACCTGTCTCCGGTCGAGGAGTATTGCTCCTACCCGAGGGCGGACTGATCTATATGCTTGCTGACGAGGTGTAAGACTGGTGTTTTTTTCTTTGCATTTAACAGACTGATGGACAATATCACTGTAACATCGAAAGGCAGTGCGCTCACATCAAGGAAGTTTCCCCTGATCAAACTCTGTATTGTTTCAGATCCTTTCAAGGAAAATTTCCGAATCTTTTGTGTAGACCTTGGGGGTGATGTTGTTCTCCTTGGGGTCTGAGTAGATTCTACACATATGATTCACCAACTTGCGCCTTTGTTGAGCTAACTGGCTGTTAATCTTTCTCATACGAATAATGTCCACGTCCCTTCCAGTAAGCCTATCATAAGGGGTGACATTACCGATGCTCTGATGGGGTCTGCGGTGGTTATAGTAGTCGAAGAAGCCCGATAGGCTATCCCTGGCTTGGAGGTGATTGGCATATTCCTGGCGATAGACCTCTTCTTGTTTTGTGGTTCGGAACAGTCGTTCCAACACAGCTAAATCTTGAGGAATATGGGGCCTTGAGTACTCATTAAGCACACCGAGGTCCTTCAGGAATTTCTTCAGAGATTTAGCCTTCATCTGGGGGCCGTTATCAGAATGGATCACAGGTTTAGTCTGTTTCTCATAAAAACCCCATTCGGCCAGGGTAAAATCTATCACCCTCTGGACGTCTTGAGCTGTCGAGCCGGCTGAAAGTTCCCAACCCACCACATAACGGGAATAAAGGTCGATTATAGCGATCAGATACCAGAAGCCCTTGCCGATAAGGATATAGGTTAAATCCACCAACCAGTGCTGGTGAGCTGCAGTTGCCTCCGGCTTGACCCAGCGTTTTCGGGGTTTCAACGGCTTATGTTCCCTGATCAGCCTCTTCTGTTTTAATCGTCGATAGATAGTTGTCGCAGAGATATAGACATCCTCTTTCTCCAAGTTGAACTTTATCTCTCTATGGTGGTGTTGAGGATGCCCATTAGCATAGCGGAATATAGCTGCCTCCTCTTCGGGCAGTAAACGATTAGAGACACACCTGGCCACCGGAGGCTTGTCAACCAGGCCAGCGGGTCCAAACTCTCTATAAAGAGCTCTCCAACGATAGAATCTATCAGGAGTCAGACCCAAGATCCGACAGGCCTGAAGACAAGACAGTCTGCTTTGACCGATAGCACTGAGAAGTTGGTGTTTAACCATAACCGGCAGTCTTTTACCTTTGATCGGACCTAATAATCCGAGTTCGTTCTTTTTTTAACAGGTCTATCTCGGCTGCCTGAGAGGTGATGATCTCCTTTAACCGTTCGATCTTTGCTTTGAGGGCCTCTTTCTCCCGGTCCTTCTTACCCTTGCCAGAATTTAAGGCCTCCAGGGCGCCCTCTAAGGCTCTGTTCTTATAGCGATACAGCTGGGTAGGCCAAATATCGGCCCTTCGACACAGCTCTGAGGCACTAACATCTCCTTTGAGGCCTTCTATGACCAGCTGTAGCTTCTCCTGGGCTGTAAGTCTCTTTGCCATTATGACCTCCTTTGGGTTCCATTAATATAGCAAACTCTACAGCCCCAAGTCTACACATTTTTTTAAAAACCATTTTCCTTCAGAACAAATCGAAAAGAGCCAATTGGAATTGACTAAGTATACTCCTCAGTTATGTACCAGAGCAATCTTTTCGTGAACAAATTTACGAAATTTTGATTTTTTTCTTGACAAATGGGAAACAATTTGTTAACTTATTGGCACAGAATTGTAGGTTCTTGATCACTTGATAGGCCGTTGGGCGTTTAGCAAGGTTCTGTTTTCCAGGAGGAGCCAGGTAGTATTGAATGCCGGAGGACATTACTGTTTTCGAAACAGCTGGCGAGACTGAGCCGGACAGGGAAGGAGGACGAAATGAACAACCAGTAAGAATATAACCAGGGATTGGGGAAAATGAAAAGAGTATGTTCGCCACATAGAACAGGAGGGTTAAGCAAAATGAGAAGACAAATGTTAATATTAAGGGGCCTTGCTGTTGCGGTAGCAGTTATTATGGCGCTGGCAGCGGCTGTCCCGGCCAAGATGGAGCAGTATGAGTCCAAGGTGATCTTGAGCTTACCCTGGGGCAGTGGGCCTAATGAGATCGGATACGCCAAGGACGGGCCGGAAGACCAGGAAGGGTTGCGTTATGGGCCCACAGCGATTGATGTGGATCAGGATGGTAACATATACATCCTGGACACAGTAAATCAGCGTGTAAAAGTGTTCGATCAGAATGGAGAGTTATTGAGGAGCTTTCCTGTGGGGCGTTGGCCTGGTGCCCTTGCCGTCGACAGAGAGAAATCTGTATGGGTGCTGCGCGGCCATACTATTCATAGGTATACTTCGCAAGGAACCCCCATTGAGACTATCCAAATACCATCAACTGATATACCTCTGTTGAGTGAGCTGATGATCACAAGCAACGGAGAAATATGTGCTGGCCAGTTCGAAGTAATGCCTGGCAAAGTGGTTGGGGAAGGAGAAAAGGGGGAAGACATCAGGACAGGAAAAACTAAACGAATTAGGTACGGGCAGGGAATTAAGAAGTCAGGGCACCGATATCAGATAGAAGTCACAAACAGCGCAAGAACTCTTGAGGTTATGGACGCAAGTGGACATATAGTGAAGACCATTAGTTTAGAAAAACGTCATCCATATGACGACGCTGCCTTCCTATCCGAAGATAATGATGGGAACATATATCTGCTTGTGACTACTCACACCGATGACCGACACTTTTATACAGAGGTATGGAAGTATGATCGTTCGTATAGGTTAATAGCCAAAGTTGGCCCTATCTTTACGAAGTTTTACACCGAGACCCCTGCTCCTAGGGAGTGGTTAGTGGTAGATGGCATAGGGAATGTTTATCAACTGATTACAGAGAAAGAAGCTGTAAAGATCGTGAAATGGTCGAAGAAATAAGTTGATCAGAAAGGAGGCGAAGATGGGGGTCAGGAAGACAGCCTTTGGTCTGATAGCAGTGCTGTTGCTGCTGTGCGTTTCGGGTTCGGCCTACTCCACCAGAACCCGCGATGAGATTATCAACGAGGCTGAAGCCTACAAGAACCTAAACTGGACATGCTACAATACCTATGAATACAACGGCCAGGTGATCTTTGAGTCGGGACACTCTTATACCGGCGAGGCCTATTGGAGCCACTGGAATGGGTGGGACACACGACCCACCTTCATAGACAAGGTTGAAGTCCAGCACCTAAAACCCAGAGCTGAAGCAGGGATTGACTGCTCTGGGTTGGTAAGTCGGTGTTGGGATGTTAACAGAAATGGGGGCAAATACAATACCAAGACCATAAAGGGAATCTCCACCCAAATCGAAAAGAGCCAATTGGAATTGACGAAGTATACTCCTCAGTTATGTATCAGAGCAATCTTTTCGTGAACAAATTTACGAAATTTTGATTTTTTTCTTGACAAATGGGAAACAATTTGTTAACTTATTGGCACAGAATTGTAGGTTCTTGATCACTTGATAGGCCGTTCGGCGTTTAGCAACGTGCTGTTTTCCAGGAGGAGCCAGGTAGTATTGGGTGCCGGAGGACATTGCTGTCTTCGAAACAGCCGGCGAGACTGAGCCTGACAGGGAAGGAGGGCAAAATGAACAACCAGTAAGAGCATACCGGGGATTGGAAAAATGAAAAGAGTATGTTCACTACATAAAACAGGGGGTTAGGTAAAATGAGAAGTCGAATGTTAGTATTGGGGAGCCTCGTCCTTGCAGCAGTTATTATGGTGCTGGCAGCGACTGCCCTGGCCAAGATGGAGCAGTATGAGTCTGAGGTCATACTGGACCTGCACTGGGGAAATGGGCCGGACGAGATAGGATACGCCGGGCCTCCTGAGGGCCAGGAGGGCCTGCGCTGGGGTCCAGATGCCTTCGACGTAGACAAAAACGGCTCTATCTACATCTTAGATTCGGTGCATCACCAGATCAAGGTATTCGACCAGACAGGCAAACTATTGAGGAGATTTCCGGTCGAACTGCTAGGAGATGGCTCGTTCTGTTTAGATGAAAAAGGCAATATCTGGCTAAACGATGGGAATAGATACACCATTCACAAGTATGCGCCTGATGGTACTGCCCTGGAGAGCATTGAATATGGTCCGGGACCGGACAGAGCCGTGGAGTTAGGGATAACCGTTCGGGAAGGGCAAATCTATCTTGCTGGATCTACTAAAGTGGAGGTAGGCCAGGCAAAGACGGTCACTGGCAAAAGAGGGGAACGGATCTATAAGGCGACCAGGAGGCCATTGAGTCGTGAACTGCAGCCGAGATTTATTGGGAAAACCTCGAAGCGCAGATACGAGGAAATTTCTGGTCTTACGAATCGTATTACCTACGTAGCGAAACCCATCCACGGGATTTCAAGACGTATATCTTTTGACGTCAAAGGCTATCGTGATGTTGTCATTTTCCAATCAGAGGATGGGTATGGCAACGTATATTTTTACGCTAGCCTTTATCAAGGGTATCGGGGAAAGGGCGAAGGGCGTGTGCGATATATATATAAGTACAGCCCTGATCTGGAACTCTTGGCCAAAGTAGGGCCTCTGCGCACGGGCAATTATACCGTGCGAGAGAAGTTCCTTGTCATCGATGATGTGGGTAATATCTATCATCTCGTCACGAGCAAAGACGGTGTTAAAGTAGTGAAGTGGTCACCTCGATTTAAATAGATGTTCTACGTGACAGCGTGAAGCTAAAACATAAGTGTAAGGAGATGAACAATGGCTACAAGAGTGGTTTTTCTATTTATCTTGATCGCTGCACTGGCTATGTGTGCTACGGTGACGAGCGGATATGCCTGGTCAAGATTCGATTGTGACCAGAGAGCTCACGATTATGCCTGGTTGTCGTGGACAGCAGGTGCGGATGGCTATTGGGATCACGATACCCCCAACGATCCCTCAGATGACATAAAGGTCTTTGAGGAAGGCAATACCTACACAGGGATGGCCTATTGGTACGGCGGATGGGACACGATAGATCAGTTCCTCAACAAAATGGCCGCTGGGAAAGCCCCAAGACAGGAGGCAGGAACAGACTGCTCAGGCTTGGTGTCCAGATGTTGGAACCTGAGCAGTAAGCGTAGCACTTGGACCCTGAACGATATATCAACAGCCCTTTCATCTCTAAGCCAAGCTGAGATGGGGGATATACTGAACAAGCCCGGCCACCACGTTGTGATTATTCACAACTGGAGTGGTCAAACAAGCTCTGACAAGGTCTATATCTACGAAGCATATGGGCGTCAGATAAGCAAATGCCAATACGTTACAACTCATACGTGGGCATATTATCTGGATGACGACTACGTTCCCCGCCGCTGGAACCAGTGGAAAGCCACCACCACCTGGGGTGGGATCAAGGCCCTTTATGCGGCTGCGCCGCGCAACGCTGCCGTTGAACTCCAATGGGACCCTGCACCTGACGCTAACGATGCCACCCGGTACAAGGTCTGCTACGGCACCTCCTCGGGGAGCCATCCGTATGAGACAGGCGAGATCAACGGATGCTCAAAAACCATATCCGGTCTGACACCGGGAACAAAATACTACTTCGTAATCAAGGTGGGCAGCGATGCTGACGGCTGGAGCGAAGATTCCGACGAACTGTGGGCTGTGCCTTATCGAACCGTCAATGTGCCGGGCGACTATTCCACTATCCAGGCGGCAATAGACGCAGCTCCCAGCGATTATATGACCAGAATAGAGATTGCCCCAGGGACATACAATGAAAACCTGACGGTGGGTTCTGACAAACCGGTGTGGCTGCACGGAGCTGGCCATCAGGCCACCGTGCTCCAGGGCTGTCTGCAATTTTCCCATACGGGAATGAGGCTTCCTGTATGTATGGTTGATGCTGGTTGCGGTGTGTTTGTAACACAATACTACGAGCTGCCATTTGCCAGCAAAATGACCTGTGGAAGCTATGCCGGTGTTGAATTCTACCACTGCAATGACCGGACACATATATCTCTACTCAATGCTAATGCATTTATTGGTTTTTATTGCGTTAGCTCTCAGCCCTGCATCAGATGGTGTAAATCAGCGGGGAACCATGTCGGTTGGTATCTTGGCTACCAGTCGTACCCTGGTTACTACTCAGTTTATAACACCTTTGACAACAACGAATATGGAACATATGTTGATGACTGCAGCCAGCTGAACGATAGGTTTTATTATAACAGCATCGCCAGCAATAGCTGGAATCTATACGCTACAGACGATGCATATTACTGCTGGGCAACTGACAATTGGTGGGGAGATTACCCTCCTGATACCAGCAAGATATACGCACCTAACGGTGTGGAGCTTGACCCAGCCCTTGAGTCCAGACCTTCAGGACTGTTAGCCAAACCCGTCTCTGAAAATAATGACATGCCTCCCATTGTCGACGAGCGAGAAATAGCACAAAAGAGAAGGGCTGACATTGCTGAAATCCTGAGACTTAGGTCAGTAATTGCGAGAGAGCATGAGAAAGGGGAGGCCAAGGCTGCACTGGAGAAGATGATGATGCTTTATTGGAATCTGGGCCAAGTTGAGGAAGCTGCTTCTTACCTGGCCAATCTGGCAAAGACACATGCCGATCAGGATATAGGCAGAGCGGCAATGGAATTGGAGGTGAGCAACGATGTCTGGCGAGAAAGGCCTCGCGACGCTTTAATCAAGGCAGAAGCCCTTATGGCAGGGTTCCCCAATACAGAGATGAGCAAGAGGCTGCTTTATCGAACTGCGCTGATCTACTGGTATGATCTGAAAGATGAAACCGCAGCACGCAAGAGACTCGAACAGTTCATTGCCAAGTATCCTTCGGATATACTGAGCCAGTTTGCAAGGATAAAGATAAGCCAGAAACCGGTTAAGTGGAGCGAACAAAACCAAAAAGCTGTTGGCAAGAGTATCCAACTATCAAATAACCCCAATCCCTTTAACCCGTCAACAACCATTAACTTCAGCTTACCCGAGACCGCCCAAGCAAAGCTATCAATTTACAACATACTTGGGCAGAGAATAAAGATACTGCTCGACGGCAAGACAGATGCTGGAAGCCACTCGGTCCTCTGGGATGGGCGGGATGAATCTGGACACGACGTGGCCAGTGGAGTTTATCTCTGTCGCTTGGAAACCTGGGCTCCAAGAAGCATTCGGGTTCGAAAGATAATGCTATTGCGATGATATTGTAGAATATAAACGAACTCATAAGTATGAAGGAAGAGGGTTACTCTGGGGAGAAAGCTATAATATTCCTGAGCGCTTTCCCCTGTTTTCCACCAGATTAAGAGAAACTCTGCTTTTTCCAGCCCATTGAATTCTGGCTTGTTGCTGCAAAAACTACAAAGGCACCTCGCTTCTCCTGCGGGGCGCTTTTGCAGTAACTATTGGTTAGACTACGAAATTCACGGTGAAGATAGAAGAGAGCCGATCTCATTGGTCGGGGAACAAGCTTTGCTTTCACAATTTCTTGACCGAAGTCCCAGGAAAACTTGTATCGGTACGCTTCGTTGCCAAAACGGAAAGATAACCGATGCCCCGCACCTGGTTTTTCTCCCCCTCCCCCACTGTTCCACTCACCCCTTCTGCTCTTGCCTGCCGGGGATAGACTCCTGTATCCAACCAGAATCGCCCGTCAACAAGAGCAGCACCTTGCTCCCAAAAGGACAACTCCCTTCAATTCGAGAAACCCTCCTCTGGCAACAGAAACCCGATGTCCCAAAAACTCTTTTGCTTACCCTTTGGGGGAAGCGTAAGGTCCCCCTTTCTATATCTAACAGGCTGCTGGTTATTGCTGTCATAATATACTCAAAAGAGTGTGATTATGCCAGGGACAATTTCGCTTGATTGCCTCTGTTTCAGGTATTATGCACCAGTTGGTCTTTTCAGTAATTAATCAACGAAATGTTGATTTTTCTTGGCAGATGGTAAACAATTTGTTATCTTGTTGGTACCATATTGCAGCCTCCTCTCAGTAACTCAACGGCCTGTTGGGCGCTTAGCAAGGTTCTGTTTTCCAGGAGGAGCCAGGTAGTATTGGGTGCCGGAGGACATTACTGTCTTCGAAACAGCCGGCGAGACTGAGCCTGGCAGGGAAGGAGGACGAAATGAACAACCAGTAAGAGCATAACCAAGGATTGGGGAAAATGAAAAGAGTATGTTCACTACATAAAACAGGGGGTTAGGTAAAATGAG
>CAZQSC010000014.1:0-22794 GCA_964595705.1 uncultured bacterium
TTTAAGATTCGCACTTTAGCTATTTGGAGCGGGAGACGGGATTCGAACCCGCGACATCGAGCTTGGGAAGCTCGCGTTCCACCACTGAACTACTCCCGCTTTGTGAGCATATAAAAGATAAAATATTTCAACGCCTGTGTCAACTAAAAATTTACAGCTTCCAACTCCCTAAGGTTGGACCTGGAAAATTGGCATATTGACCTGCCAGGCAAAGGAAATTTTGTTTAGGACAATTTCGAACTCAAATTCAAAAAACAATGCCCTTCGGTGTTTTTCAGTATTCAAATTGTCCTTGAAGATTCGACTATTCGAAGGGCCTCCTCAACGACAAGATCTGTTTTTTCCCTACGGCTGTGGGGTCAACTATGACGACCAACCGCCTTGCCCTTATCATGATGTCCTCGAGGCAACAGATCCTCAGGAGGGATGATGACTGACGGTTTCAACGTCAGGGTGATTAGATTGTTTTTATTCTATCAAGACCATCTTACGTATCTGGCAAAACTCCGTGTCATCCTTTATGGATCTTGCATATATCTTGTACAGATAGACACCTGAGGCTACCGGCAGGCCTGCGCTGTCTCGCCCGTTCCAGACCACCGCATGCTGACCCGCCGGCTTTATATCTGAAGCCGACTCTTTCACCTTGTAGCCGAGCACATTGTAGATCGCAATGCGAACATAGCTTTTGGTCGGCAATTGGTAGCTGAAGCTGGTGGTGGCATTGAATGGGTTAGGGAAATTCTGGCCAAGATAGTACCGAAGCACTGAATTGTCTCCCTCAGACTGGGTGGGTTCTTCAATGCCGGTGGTTTCCGAGACCCCACCCTGGAAGAATTGAATCCCTGGGTTTCCTGTCCCATATCCTGAGAGGATACGGGAACCATCCTGCGAGATAGCAACACACATGGCTGAAATCAGGTATGGATGGTAAGGTTCAGGGATGGGGCCGGGTTCGCAGTGCTCCCAGAGAAGATTTCCATCTTTGTCCAGAAGGAACGTCTTGTAAGGTGTTTCTATAGATCCGCCCCCGACAACGATATATTCTGCATCGTCGGTTATGTGGATCCCATTGTGGCCCGCACCATCTACGGCTTTTTGCCACAGGAGATTCCCTTCCCCGTCGTACATCCGAACCACCCCATCGTGACTCAAGGCCACGATCCGGGATCCATCTGCGCTCATATGGGCGTCGGTCAGAACATCAATATAGCGACGCCAAAGGAGATTGCCTGCCCCATCGAAGCATGACAGGACATCTCCTTTATCCGCGACGACGACCCGGGAGAGATCAGGGGTGAGTCCGATGTAGTACGGCAGTCCTGCAATGTAACAGTGCCATACGAGGTTTCCATCAATGTCAATTAAAATCAGAAAATTGCCCCCTCCATATGCGATATATGAATCATCCTGGCTGAAGGTGATTGCGCCTGCCAGTGTTCATCGAGAAAATCGAGCTCCCAGAGGATCTCGCCGGTCCAGGCGTTGAATAATCTGAAGGGGTTTGTCTCAAAACAGAGGTACTGCCCATTGTGGGAGAATCTCACCTCCCGGATATTACCGAAGGGACCTTCCCCCCATTCGGGCGGTGGGTAAGTCCACACCAAGGTACCGGTCCGGTCTATCACATTGAGTCTTCCATCCAAAGTCCCGGCAGCTACCAGGGAACCGTCTGGGGCGATGTCGATCCCCCACACCTCCTCACCGACGGGATAGCTCCAGAGCAATGTTCCTGTCGATTCGAACAGATGGACCTCTGTTGAGCAAGGGTGGACGTCCCAAGGGTCCGGATGTTTGCCCATTCCAACAGCAAGGTAGCTCCAGTCTTCCGAAGGTACTACCCTCCAGACCCCAGGGTATTCGAGGGGGTGGGACCAGGAGGGTTGAAAATTCGCTACGTTATTAAGGGGGGAGAGATAAATATCCCGGTGGAGAACGGAGCCTTCGGGTGGCATAAGGGAGTCCTCATAGACACTTTCGTAACCTGCAGAGTAAGCCTCTATGGCATATCCCTTCCAGGGGATGTTGTACTGCTGAGCAAGATCCTTCAGGTATTCATAGGAGAAGACTGCTTGATCGAAGTAGCCCGGTGTCGTGGGGTTTGGGGAGATAGGTTCGGGCCGAGAGCCCGGCCAAACGTAGACATGCGCTTCGGGAAGGGGTGTTTGCGTTATTTTATCATAAACCCGAACAACAATCCGGGAGCTTCTCTCCTGCATCTGTTCCGGAGTCGCTCCGACATGGGTTACAGTGAGAGTAACATCTGCACTCGAAGAGGGATTCTTCCTTGAAGAGATATGAAAATCTACGGTAATCTGATCGTCCCCTTCATGATATTCAGCGATGAGGACTTCGTGCTTACTGGACTCCCCGGGGTCAAGGTAGATGTATCCACCCCCGTGTAATCCCCATCCTGTCGGCTCTTCGCTTTGGAGCTGGAACATGATCTGATCTGGTTCGTCCCCGGTATTTTTCACCGTAGCCCACACCTTACAAAACCTTTGAAAAGGGGAGACCAGAAGATAGGAGGTTGTATCGAATGCGATCTCAAATGTCGGTGCCTGGACGATTTGCCCTTGGGATGCGCCAGTTTCCCCTCCATAGGCCTGAGCGGCTAAAACCAAGCTTCCCCAGAAAAAAAGGAGATGCAGGTGCCTTGAGGCTTTTCATAGCTCTCCTCCCGGGTTTTCGTGTGGGATGAAACTGCCGGCCGAAGTTATCTTCTCCCTGAAAAACCTTGTTGCAAAACTAAAGGCATGCATATCTTCTCTATTCACCTCTTCGATAAACCAGCCTTTCTGTTCCTAACTGGAATATAACCTGTGATTGCTACGGTGCTAAGAATTGCAGAAGAGTTTCCATAAGGCAGTGCTGTCGCCTCTGAAATTCTCTATCCACCGCACCCTGGGGTCGTTACAAAACCACGTGAGCTGCCGCTTTGCATATCTTCTGCTGTTCTTCTTGATCTCCTCCACCGTCTGCTTCAGCGTTTGCTTCCCCTCCAGTAGAGGGAAGACCTCCTTATAGCCTACTGTCTTAAGCGAGTTTAAATCTTTGCTGTACCCCATTTTCAGCAGTTTTTTGACCTCTTCCACCAGTCCTTCTGCTATCATCCTCTCCACCCGCTGCTCGATTCTATGGTACAGTTTTTTTCGCTCCATATTGAGGCCCACAACCAGAGGAGTGAACTCCAGCTTCTCCTGGGGCAGGACTTTCTGCAGTTCAGATATCTTTTTGCCAGTGATCTGAAAGACCTCCAGGGCCCGGACAATGCGTTGGGAATCGTGGGGGTGAATTCTTTCGGCTGCCCGGGGGTCAACCTCTCTCAGCCTTCGGTGAAGCTCAGTGTTACCTGAGGCCTTAAGCTCCTCTATGAGTCGGGTTTTTATCTCTGGATTGGAGGGCAATTCAGGGGAAAGTCCGTCCAGCAGTGCACGGACATAAAGCCCTGAGCCTCCCACCACAATAGGTAATTTGCCTCGGCGGAACAGGTCCCGGAGTTGCTCTCTGGCCTGTTGTCCGTAGTCCCCGGCGGTATATCTTTGGTCAGGGTTAACAATATCAATAAAATAATGTCGTACTCTTTTTCTCTCTTGGGGGGAAGGTTTGGCGGTACCGATATCCATATATCGGTAAATTTGACGGGAATCAGCGGAGAGTATCTCGGCGCCGCTTTTTTCGGCAAGTTCAAGGGCTACATGGGTCTTGCCCACCCCAGTGGGGCCAACAATCACTAAAAACCTTTGCTGTTTCATGCTCAACTGGTGCCCCCAGGGCGACTCGAACGCCCGGCACAGGGATTAGGAATCCCTTGCTCTATCCACCTGAGCTATGGGGGCTAATACACAATAATTGAAGAAACCTCTCTCCCCTCCAACTTTTTTCTTCCTTCCAGAAATGCCAGCTCAATCAGAAATGCCACCTGCACTATTTTGCCTCCCAACTTTTCCACCAACCGGCATGCTGCTGCTGCCGTTCCTCCGGTAGCCAACAGGTCATCCACCAGAAATACTTTCGTGCCCGGGGGGATCGCATCTCGGTGAATCTCCAGCGCATCTGTCCCGTATTCCAGTGCATACTCCTCTTTGACCGTCTCCGCAGGAAGCTTTCCCGGCTTTCGTACTGGCACAAACCCTACACCTAATTGATAGGCCACCGCGGCTCCAAGGATAAAACCCCTTGACTCAATCCCGGCCACTACATCAACTTTCCTCCCCGTAACCTGCCGGCACAACACATCCACCGCTTCCCGCAATGCCGCAGGAGCTTTCAATAGCGGCGTAATGTCCTTGAAAATAATCCCCTTTTTTGGAAAGTCAGGAATATCTCGAATGTAAGCTTCGAGCTTCATATTACTCCCTTTGCAGGCTACAGATATGCGGCACTATTTTTAGAATCTTATCATAAATCGATTGAACTCACCTTTGTATTCAGAGGTCTCAAGGTTAAAGCCGCTCACACGGGCCGACCAGGGGCCCCGGCGTAGTTCTTCAATGAAGGCATTCATAGCTCCCTGTTTGCCCTCTGCTACCACTTCTACTCTTCCGTCAGGCAGGTTGCGGACGTATCCGGTAATGCCAAGCTGTGTGGCCACCCTCTGGGCGAAGAATCGGTAGCCTACACCCTGGACCACCCCTGATACCGTAATATGAGCTCTGATGTAAGCGTCCATTGAAGAGACAGATTTTATGGTCGGGGCGGTGGGATTTGAACCCACGACCTCAGCGTCCCGAACGCTGCGCGCTAACCGGGCTGCGCTACGCCCCGCATTATCTTCCCACCAGAAAGTGGGAAACCGCACCCAGCACCCCCAGCGAGGCCAGGGTGACAACTACCCCGGCTATAAGGATTCCAGCCAAAATAGCCGGCACAGCAAGTTTGAACCTGATGCCGAAAAGGAAAGCCGCCACAGTGCCTGTCCAGGCGCCGGTCACCGGCAGGGGAATGGCCACAAACAGGGCTAACCCAAAGGCCTCATATCTTTCTACCACCCGACTGCGTCTTCGGGTTCTTTCGAAAAGCCAGGTGAAGAATTTATTCCACATGCTGTATTTACGCAACCGGAGCGAGACCGGTTCCAACAGCAGCAGAAGGGGTATAACAGGGAGGAAATTGCCCAAAACTGCATAGAAATAGGCCTGCTGCCATCCGAGCCCCCCAGCTGTCAGGGCCCAGGGTATTGCCCCCCTTAGCTCAGACACAGGAAGGGTGGCGATCAGAAAGGTGATCAATGGCTGAGGCAGAGCAGATAGATGTTCCACCATCCCCTGAATCACTCTTCCCACCCCTGTTTACCCACTAACGGCACAAATGTACAACCGCAGACATGGCGTTTTCTCACCTTTTTGCCTTCTTTTTCAATGAGCATAAGGTCTTGGTAGTAGGCTCCTCCTACAGGGATGACCATCTTGCCGGGGTCGCTCAACTGTTCTAACAGACTGGTGGGGATATCGGGTGCCCCGGCGGTGACTAAGATGCGGTCGTAGGGTGAGAACTGGTCCCACCCCAGTGTTCCATCGCCAATCTTAAACCGGATATTTCGGTAGCCCAGCTCTTCCAGAAGGCTCTGCGCCTTTTGGGACAGTTCGGGGTTTCGTTCAATAGTGAAGACCTCTCTGACAATCTCAGCCACTATTGCTGCCTGGTAGCCAGAACCGGTGCCTATCTCCAGCACCCGTTCATCTCTGGAGAGTCCTAAATACTGGGTCATCAGGGCCACCATATAAGGTTGAGAGATGGTCTGTCCCTGGCCTATAGGGAGGGGACGGTCATCATAGGCCTGGGGCCAGAGGGACCGGTCCACGAACCTGTGGCGAGGAACCGTGCGCATCGCTTGCAGCACCTTAGGATCGGTGATGTCTCTTTCCTCCAGTTGAGTGACAACCATCTCTTCCCTAAGACTTGCATAGTCGTCCATTCTTCAATCACTGTGTTTTTTATAGTCTCTCTGTTAGTTTACCCGGAGCCTTGGCCAATCAGAGTGGTCTAAAAGTCAACCTCCCAGGCTTGTAAGCGAGGGATGCTCTCCTGGTCAGTCAGATCAACCCGAAGCGGGGAAATAGAGATCATCCCCTTTTCTACAGCAGCAAAATCAGTATCTTCCCCTCCTGTCCAGGTAAGATCAGAGCCGCCGATTAGGTAGTAGACTCCCCCATCTGGATCTGATTCCCTGGTTACCGTGTCCTGATAGGTCCTTTTCCCCAACTTGGTGAGTCTGATGCCTTTGACCTGATCTGGAGGGAGATCGGGAAAATTGACGTTAAGCAGTACCCCGGGGGGAATTCCGATGGAGAAGACCTTTTCTACTAAGTAAGGGACAACTTGGGCCGCATAAGTGAAGTTCTGCCCTATTGTAGAAATAGCCATCGAAGGGATGCCTAACTGGGTTGCTTCGATGGCTGCGGCTACAGTACCAGAATAGGTGACATCGTCGCCCAAGTTGGGGCCATGATTTATACCGGCTACCAGGAGGTCTGGTTTTTCGGGTAGAAGCTGATGTATCGCCAGCAGCACACAATCGGTAGGAGTCCCTTCTACGCTAAACAGGGATTGATCTAGCCTATTAACCCGTAAAGGGCGACGAAGGGTGAGGGAGTGGCTGACTGCGCTTTGCTCGGTAGCGGGGGCAACCACGACCACATCCCATTTTGCCGATAGACTCTCTCTCAGTGCTCTTAAGCCCTGGGCGGAGAAACCGTCGTCATTGGTCAGCAGGATCTTATTCATATCCAATTAATTGGTCGGGGCGAGCCGATTTGAACGGCCGACCACTTGCCCCCCATGCAAGTGCGCTACCTGACTGCGCCACGCCCCGACTGTTAAATGGTGGGCTATACAGGATTCGAACCTGCGACCTTTGGTTCCGGAGACCAACGCTCTATCCCCTGAGCTAATAGCCCACTGTTCAGATCTTTTTCTTATGCCGGTCTCTTCTCAGCCTCTTTTTCCGTTTGTGGGTTGCGATTTTCTTTCTTTTTCTTTTCCTTCCGCAGGGCAAACCCCCGCCTCCTTTCCCTCGTTTAAGTTTGTTGTTCTTCCACTAATGATTTCAACTGCTTTGAGGGCTTAAAAACTGGCAGATACCTCTCTGGCAGCCTGATCTGTTGGCCAGTCTTTATATTCCGAGCCACCCGAGAGGCCCTTTTGACAACCTTAAAGGTGCCGAACCCTCTGATCTCAATGTGTTTGTTCTGTTTTAATGCCTCCACGATACAGGTAAGAAAGCCGTTGACAATCGCTGCCGTCTCCGTCTTACTGATTCCTGTGCTTAACGCAATCCTATCTACAATATCCGCCTTCGTCATCAGAAAAACTCCTGTGAAGTTAAAACCTAAGAGCCATAGATGGATGGAATACATCCACTTGTGAATTAGAGTCTGCAGGTGCTACAAGATCTGGAGGAACAGCCACTGCAAGTAGAACCACTGGTTGCCTCTGAAGCAGTCCCTGTGCTGAATCCAAATGTGGATAACAGCCTCTGAACCTCACTGCTGGAGCAGTAAGGGCAACATATTGCCTCCCTCTGACCATTGCTCACCAGCTCTTCGAACCTTTCACCACAGCCCTGGCATTTGTATTCGTACAGTGGCATCTGTTACCTCCCTATAGGTAGAAGATAAGATAAGGTTAGATGCTGGGAGATGGAGCCCTTAAAAAGCAAATCAAACAGAGTCGGTTTCCTCTTCGGCCTTACCACAGGGGGATTTTCCCCTATGCCGGCCATCTTACCCGCCAGGTCGATGGCATCTTTATAGTTGCCGAGAACATCAACCAAGTTGCACTTCAATGCTTGTCGTCCAGTGAAGATCCTCCCGTCAGCAAGTTTGAGAACCTCCTCCCGAGATAGATTTCTCTCCGAAACCACCGCCTCTACAAACTGATCGTAGGCATCATCAATGATTCCCTGGAGGAGGCGATATTCATCGGAGGTTATCTTCCTGACCGGTGAGCCAATGTCTTTGTATTTGCCGCTCTTGACTACCTCAAGGTACAATCCCACCTTCTTAAGTAGCTCCTCAGCATTAGGTATTTGGGCAATCACTCCAATGCTTCCGGTAATTGTGCCAGGATTAGCTACAATGGTATCGGCGGCAACTGCGATATAGTATCCTCCTGAAGCAGCGACATTGCCCATCGAGGCAACAATCTTTTTGCCTGAGACCCTCAGTTTACGGACCTCTTCGTATATCTCCTGGCAGACAGCTACTGTGCCGCCTGGACTGTCGATCCTCAACACAATAGCCGGAACAGACTTGTCTTCACCATATTTGTCTAACTGTTTTATTATCGAGGTTGAGCTGGTGATGGTACCTTTCACCTCCACCAGAGCGACTCTCTTGCCACCGGTGAGAGATGTCCCTCTGCCTTCTCTTGAGAGCCCCATAAAAGCTGCTAATAGAAGAAAAAGGACAAAAAGGGCACAAAACAGAATCAATCCGCCGATTATCCAATCTTGTCTTTTGGGCATACCGAGATCACCTTCGCAAATTTACCTCCAGCCAATAGGAGCTTAAAATCCCCCGTCTTCTACTGGTTCTTCCGTTTTCCCCGGCCGAAGAACTCTCTTTTTAGCTTCTCTTCTTCAGTCAGAGGCGGCTGTATCTCCCAGATCATCCGTTGGGCATATTTTCCCCAGGTAGGATCGGAGAGGGCCTTCTTAAAATAGGTTAAGGCGACTTTCTTCGCCCCTTTGTTCTTGTGATATTCGCCCTTCAGGACATAAAGGTGGGGGTTATCCTGGTCAACAGCCAGCCCTCTGTCAATGTAGGTCTTTGCTGTTTCAAATTCTCCTTGTTGTAAGTAAATCTCAGCCAGATGGGAGAGGGGCTCGGGGTCGGTGGGCCGCAGAGCGGCCAATTTTTCCAGAGCAAAGATTGCCCGGTCAGTGGCCCCCAGTTTTACTGAAATATCAGCGATTTTCAAGAAGAGCCGGTCATTTGTTGTATCTGTCTGTGCCAAAGACAGATAGGAATCCAGCGCGCCACGGTAGAAGCCGCTCTCCAGTTGAAGGCGAGCCAGCTTCTCCAGAAGCTGTTCGTCTTTTTTAAAGGTGAGTCCGTAGCGATAACAGGATATTGCCTCAGCGAGAAAACCCCTGTTTGCAAAGAGATTACCCAGATACAAAAGGGTTTGAAAATTCTCTTCTTGAGAGCTGCTCCAGCCCACCTCGGCAGCGCGAAGATATTGCTGTAGAGCTTTTTCGGTTAAGCCCTTATAACTGTAGAGATCTGCCAATGTTCGATGGATCTGCGTGTAACTGGAGTCCAGAGCCATTGTCTTTTCGAATTCAATAATCGCTGAATCGTAGTTAGCTGCCTCATACCAGAGGAGGGCTAACAAGTAGTGAGCAAGAACGAAAGTGGAGTCTATTTGTAGACATTGGAAGCATTGCTGCTGGGCCTCTTGATACCTCTCCAGCCGATATAACAGATTGGCCAGGTCATAGTGCACATTTGGATTGTCGGCCCTGAAAGAGAGAGATTTCTGATACTGGAGGATGGCATCCTCATACATTCTGTTTTTGTCGTATTCCTTGGCAAAACTATAGTGCTTATTTGCCTCCAGCACAGAATCCACCTCTGCTGAGGCAAAAGATTCGGTATTGCCATCAACCGGTGTTACAGAGAGAATAAACAGAACTGGCCACAGCAGGATTCTCTTCATTCTTCTGTTCCTCCTAAGGAATTTTCAGCTTAAAAGATAATCAACATCCTTGCAGATGTCAACCATTTTTTGGCGACAAGCACGGGAAATGCTAACTCTCTACATTCATAAACAAGATACTAAAGCTCATATCAACTTTTCTGGAAAGACGTCATTAAGTCATTAGTTGGTCATTAGTGAACTGAGCCGACTGGCCGCTGGTTAACAGATCCTGGAGAACCTTCAGCGGTGACAGGATTTCATATTCTTCAGTACACATGAGAGTAGGTTTTCACACCCGCTGTGGTTTTTCATCCTCTATTGGAAACATACAGGTCAAGAATTCCTCGATTTGATGTCGAGACTTCGCTGTTATTATCTGCTGGCCGAGAATAAATGCGAGACTCTGCCCTATGATTTCATGTAGATTGTCCGAATAGGGAAAGGTATCTCGATGCCTTCCTTCCGGAAGCGTTTGAAAATCCTCTTTCTTAGTTCATGTTCTACCTGATACATATCGACAAAATCCTTGACCTGACAGAACAGGGTGAAGTCCAGCGAGGAATCTCCGAACCCAGGCATAAACCTCACAAACGGCTCTTCCTCTGTCACCAGTCCTTTTACCTCCGGGGCGGCCTTCTTCACCTCGTCGATGAGCACCTGCTCCACTTTCTCCGGGTCGCTTTCGTAACTCACACTTATAGGTATAGAAAGGCGTATCTTTCTGTCGGCGAAATGGTAATTGGTAATGATACTCTGAGCAAGCTTAGAGTTGGGCACCAGAATCATATTGTTGGAGATCATCTTGAGTGTCACATTTCTCCAGCCTATGTCAGCAACATATCCTTCTTCCCCACTTTCCAGGCGGATGTAATCGCCGATCTTGATCTGCTTGGCTGCAGCCAAGTGAATCCCGGCGAAGAGGTTAGAAAGGGTATCCTGTAAGGCCAAGGCTACTGCCAGACCGCCGATGCCTAGCCCGGTGATTATCGGGGTTATTGAAATGCCCAGCCCGTTCAACAGGATCAGGGTACCTATAGTTAAAATGATCACTCTTATCACATTCTGGGTAAGAGAGGTGGCAGGGAGGGCTTTTTCTATCATTTGAGCGTGGGACCGGAACAGATCCACACAGATTCTGGTGGTGACAAAACTGACCGAAAGAACGGCCACCGAAAGCAAACCCTTGTTTATTACATTTAGGACTGATCCGCTTAAGCCCCATATCCCTGCCGCTAGGTAGATACCCAGCATAACCGACCAGAGTATAATCCAGCCCCGAATGGCACGGATAACAATCTCGTCCCCTTGCCACTTGGTCCGAGCCGCAATCTTGCCCAGGGATTTGAGGACGACTCTTTTGATCACCAAACCCAGGATCCAGAAGAGAAATATGAGTAAAAGCGGCGACAGCCTGCCGAGCCACTCAGCACTGACTAAGGATTTTAAGGAATCCATCTGGTATTCCCCCTTTAATTTCTCCTGTGTTCAATAATAGTTCATACCCTGAGTACAGAACTCGTAACACAGGTTGTGAAGTCAAAAGCTTCTGAACAGATCCAATTCGATAGAGGGGCACAGGCTTCTGTGCCCCTCCCTATTGTTGATAACTTTGTCCTATGTCCTAAGTTTCAGCAAATTTTATGTTTTTCTGTTTAACCGCAAAGGATCCAAAAGAAGTGCGAAGCTCGCTAAGGTTATATTCTTTTTAAAATAGGTTAGCAATCGAACAGCGTGAACATCATCTGGAGTTTCTACAAGTTTGATTTCGATAATCACTTTGATTTCCATTAATAAATAAGCTCTTACCTCCGAGACTTTGCGTTCTTTGCGCCTACTCTGCAGCCTTTGCGGTTGAATCCAAACTTAGCGTAATCCCCTTGTGGGGTTTCTCAAGTTTACTAAAGTTCAATTATATCGTTTTTCCCCTGGACCTTACACGAGAAGAAGCGGCAGCCGCCGCCAACTTCGTCTGTTTCCTCCTTTCCACCTTAGCCTGCCACTCCACCAGGATAGGACTGACGATGTAAATAGAAGAATATGTTCCCACTATCACGCCGATCAACAGGGCGAAAGAGAAGTCGTGAATCACCTCTCCTCCGAATAGAAATAGCGCCAGCACTACCAAAAGGGTAGTTAAAGAGGTGATCAGAGTTCGTCCCAGGGTTTCGTTTATGCAGCGGTTAATGATGTGAGGATACCTCTCCCTCCTATAGAGTCTCAAACCCTCCCTGATCCGGTCGGAGACAACGATGGTATCGTTCAGGGAGTAACCGACAATGGTGAGCAAGGCGGCTACAATGGTCAGGGAGAACTCTTTGTTAAGCAGAGAGAATATTCCTACAGTAATCAGCACATCGTGAAATAGGGCGATGACAGCAGCCACACCGAATTTAAACTCAAAGCGTATGGCAATGTAGATAAGCATCCCCAATAGGGCAATCAATATTGCCTTGATGGCCTTTACCTTCAATTCACTTCCAATCTTAGGTCCTACCTTTTCTTGTCGGAGCAGCCAATTTTGTTCATCGCCAGACAATTCTGTCTTAAACTCCTGTTTCAGAGTGGTTTTTATGGCATCGGCTATCTCTGTGCCCTCTGCTCGTTCTCCTACTCTAATAAGTACATCATTGGGATCTCCCCACTCTTTAATTTCGCTTTCTCTGAAGTCTACAGTTTGTCCATTTACTTCAACCTCAGCCAAAGCATCTCGTATCTTCTCTACAGGAACAGGGGTGTGAAAGTGGATGCCCAGCAGTGTTCCCCCGGTGAAGTCCAGTCCCAGGTTGGGTCCTTTGTGAACGGCAAGAGAGAGCAACCCCACAAAGATGGCCACGCCGGAGCCCAGAAGGGCAGTGCGTCTTCTGTCGATAAATCTGAATCTTGTGCCTACAAATGGTGCCAATTTTCCGATGTTCAATCCTTTAGCCCCTCGGGCAGTGATGAACTCGAAGATAACCCGTGTTACTACCACGGCAGTGAACATACTGGCCAGGATACCGATGGAGAGGGTCACAGCGAACCCTCTTATGGGGCCGGTGCCAAAGTAATAAAGTACCAGAGCGGTGATCAGAGTAGTTATGTTGGCATCTAAGATTGTTCGAAAGGCACGGGTGTAGCCGTTATCAATGGCCACCCGAACGGTTTTGCCCGCTCGCAGCTCCTCTCTGATTCTCTCGAAGATAAGCACATTGGCGTCTACCGCCATACCGACGGTGAGGATGAGTCCCGCCACACCGGGCAAGGTGAGGGTGGCGTGAAAGCCGGCCAACACCCCTAAGATAAGCACCAAGTTTAATATAAGGGCCAAATCGGCGATCAAACCGGCTGTCCCGTAATACAGGATCATAAAGGCGATTACCACAAGAAACCCTATAATGCCGGCACGAAGCCCGGTTCGGATGGAATCACTTCCCAGCGATGGCCCTACGGTTCGCTCCTCGATGATATTCAGGGGAGCAGGCAGGGCACCGGTCCGCAGCACAATAGCCAGATCCCTGGCCTCTTCCAATGTGCGGCTGCCGGTGATAATGGAGCGCCCATTGCGGATTTTAACCTTAATCTCCGGAGCTGTGTAGACCTTGCCATCCAGAACAATGGCCATCCGTTTGCCGATATTGGCACCTGTCACCCGGGAGAACAGTCTCACCCCTTCACTGGTAGTAGAAAGCTCGACAATGGGCTGCCCCTCGTATTCGCCGGTGCCGATGTTAGCGCGGGCGTCTCCCACTATAGCCCCGGTCATCTCCGGCCGGGATTTCACATAGTATAGTAGATAAACCCGCCGTTCTGGCGGACCTTCTGGTTCGTGGCTCCAGAGGAATTGAGCGTCCGATGGGATCAGTTTCTGCACTTCAGGCCGAGCGAGAATGGCCTTCACCTTGTTCACATTCTCAATGGGAACAGCCATATAATCACCGTATCTAGTGAGCAAAGACCGGAAGGGCCGGGTCTTGTCGGCCTCTTGGAAGAATTCAGTGGTCTCCTCTTCCTCGGCAGTTGTGTCTGTCTGGGCCAGGAATCTGTCTATTCTGTCCAGCACAGGGCGCAGCTCATCTGGATTTTTCAGAAGTTTGAACTCCAGCAGGGCAGTCTCGCCAATTAGCTTCTTGGCCCGACTGATATCCCGGAGCCCTGGCAATTCGATAATTATCCTCTTGCCACCTGCCCGCTGGATGATTGGCTCTGTAACCCCAAACTGGTCTATCCTGTTTCTGATCACCCTGATAGCGCTTTCCACCGCTTTGTCTCTCTGATCAGGAGGCACATTAGAAAGGTCTGCCTCCAACACTAAGTGTGTCCCCCCTTGCAGGTCAAGGCCCAGTTTTATAGCATTGGCCTCCAGCTTCTCCAGCCTTCTTGACTCTTCCAGCCGCAGGCGAGCCTTCTCCTGTTCCGAAAGGGTATGTAGCTTAACTGTAGGGTAAATAGACCACAGCGAGGCAATAATCACAACGACAATAAGAACTACCTTCCAGGTCCAGCTTCTTCCCATCGTTTCTCCCTTCTTGAATTTAGGTATTGGAAATTGATTCGTTCGTTAAAAGTCCCCAAGCCCGATCTATCACAAAGAACACAAGGAACGTAAGTAGAAGGTATTTTTATGAATAATCAGATAATTATTTATTTTCTCTTTCTCTGCGTTTTTTGTGTTAAAGTCTCACTTTTCAGAGAAAGATCAAGATTATTTCAATGGTGAAGAAATTATTCGATCAGCATTGTCTAAAATAGGGGCTATCTGCGAACCAGCGCAAGCATCTCTCTGACTGCTCTTTCCAGGCCCACCAGTACTGCTCTGGCGATAATGGAATGGCCGATAGAGACCTCCTCGATCTGTTTGATCTGAACAATACGGGAGACATTCTGGTAAGTGAGGCCATGTCCAGCGTTGATTCCCAGGCCCAACTTTTCGCCAGCCATCGCCATATCCCTTATCTTTTCCCACTGCTCTGTTTCCTGGGCCAGGTCGGTGGCGTTGGCATACTCGCCGGTGTGAAGCTCGATGTAGTCGGTACCGATCCGGGCCGCCTCTCTCACCTGTTTCAGATCGGGGTCGACAAAAAGGCTGACCAGAATTCCACTGCTATGGAGGGTTGAAATCACCGCCTCCAGCTCCTTCGTCTTCTGGAGCACATCCAGCCCCCCCTCAGTGGTGAGCTCTTCTCTTTTCTCTGGCACCAAGGTGACCATATCGGGCATAATCTCTCGGGCGATATTGACCATCTCTTCTGTAGCGGCCATCTCCATATTAAGGTGGGTCTTAACCGTATGTCTCAACAGCCGCAGGTCACGGTCGTTTATGTGCCTTCGATCCTCTCTCAGATGAACAGTGATGCCGTCGGCCCCAGCCAGCTCAACCAGGACGGCAGCAGCTACAGGGTCTGGCTCTTCCGCCCTCCTCGCCTGACGAAGGGTGGCTACATGATCCACATTTATACTTAGTTTAGGCATATTAGAGTCCTCCAATCTTTAACCCAAAGAGCGTAGAGAAAAACAAGATACTTTTCTTTCTGGGCATCTTTGTGTTGGAACAGACCTTTGCGCAGCCTCTACGGGGAAGGGAGTCTTGCGAGTAAGTTAAGGTTGTTTGATTCGTAAAAAGTCCTAAATGCTCCCTCTCCCTTTCAGGGAGAGGGTAGGGGTGAGGGTGAAGGTGTCGATATTTCAAGTACTTTTCTCCCCCTCCCCTTTGTCCCCTCCCCCAGGGGAGGGGAAATGCAACTTTTTACGAACGGATCAAGGTTCAAAATAATGTGCCAGTGGCTGAAAGTCAACAGAAATTCCAGATCCCAGGAGCAGCATTTGCTACGGGCATTCTTAATATAGAAAACCTCCCGGTTGTCCCTACATTAATCAGCAATTAACTGAACCTTGGCAAGATGGCCGGGATTTATAGATTCCAAATTCCAGGTCACAAACAAATTCGAAAATCCAATGGGCTAAATTTCCTCCAATATCAGGATCGTTTTAAATATTGGTCATTGGGGCCTGTCTGGAATTTGCCGAAGCTTTAAAACAGGTTCATTTGTGCCTGTTGCTGCTTCTCCTCGAGCACTCTAACCTCCCCGTATACCCCATCGTAACCTGGGGAGATGTGGACCTCTCCATTTCTGGCCCTGAGGATACCCTCGCAAACCCTCCGGGGGGCGAATCTTTCCAACTGCTCAGCAGGAACCTCCAAGAGAACATCAAACTCGCTTCCAAAGCGCTGAATCAACCTGTCATATTGGTTTTTCGCCGTCACGGTCTCTTCCCCTACATCTAAGGCCTCGCTTATTATCTCTATGAGAGGAACCAGATGTTTGCAGGGCACTGCTTTCTGGGGGGTGAATCCATCGGGTCTGTCAGCCAGTTCATCCACTCTATGCATCACCCCTACGGTAAGGGGCGCCCCACAGACTGGACAGAGATTGTTGAGCTCCCTTGACTCCTTAGGCGACAGACACACATCACATTTGCGATGTCCGTCGTAGTGATACTTGCCCTCTTGTGGGAAGAACTCTATGGTGCATAGGAAGCCCCTTTTAGTCTTGATCGCCTCTATGATCTCTCTGTAACTGAGAGGAATATCGAAAATATTTGCCTCTCTGCCTATCTTAACCGGGGAGTGGGCGTCGGAGTTGGAGATAAGGGTGAATCTGTCCAGGCAGCTCAGACGCCAGTTCATGGGAGGGTCGGAGGAGAGTCCGGTCTCTAAGGCATAGATATTCTCCGTCTGATCTTCGAAGCAATCTACGATGCGGTCAAATCCTGAGTTGGCACCGAACAGCGAGAACCAAGGCGTCCAGACATGGGCGGGGACGATGAAACAATCTGGGGAGATATCCAGAACCAGCTTCACCAGGTCGCTGGCAGATAGAGCAAGATTGGGCCTGCCGTCCACCCTCAAGTCCCCGTAAGGCTGCAGGGCCTGATTGATCTGCTCAACTGTCTCAAAGCTGGGAGCAAATATTAGATTGTGAACCCTTTTGCCCACTCCTTTGTGGCGAAAGTTGTTACATACCTCGGCAGTCAAGACAAAGAGGGTTTCACCATATCGAAACAACTCCCCTTCGGTGGGCTTCAGTTTGGTTTTAAGTTCGAACAACCACTGGGGATGGGTGAAATCCCCGGTGCCCAACAGTTTAATGCCTTTTGCCCGGGCGTGTCTGTCTAAGTTCTCCACATCCATTTGGTCGCTTGTGGCCCGGCTGTATTTTGAGTGGATATGGAAGTCAGCGATAAATCTGGCCATTGCTTTTCCTCGCTGAAGCCAACTATTGGCTCTCTATGATTAAGGTTACGGGTCCGTCGTTGTGGATGTCCACCAACATGTGCTTACCAAAGGCTCCGGTTTTGACTTGAAGGCCGCTTTTCCGCAATGCCTCCACAAAGTCCTGGTACAGAGGTTGTGCTACTTGAGGAGGTGCCGCCTCGGTGAAGCTCGGCCTTCTGCCCTTGCGAGTCTCCCCATAAAGAGTGAATTGAGAAACTGCAAGGATTTCTCCTTTTATTTCTAAAACCGAAAGGTTTAACTTCCCCTGTTGATCTTCAAAGATCCTGAGGTTTAAGCACTTCTGGGCGAGAAACTCCGCGTCTGAGGGGGTATCACCGTTTTTGATCCCTACCAGCAAAAGCAGCCCCTCACCAATTTGGGAAACCGTTTCCCCATTTATCAAGACTCTTGCTTGACTTACTCTTTGAGCTACTACCCGCATAGAAGAAAGAAAAGGTTAACTGGTAAATGGTGAGTGATAATGACAAAATCCAAAGCCCAAATGCCAAACAAGGAGAGCTCAAATGAAAGTATAAAACGTGAGGAGTGACACGTAATTGGCCATTTGTGCTTCATATCTTTCGCATTTGGGTTCTTAGCTTAACTGCTTAATTCGACATTCGGATTTTGACCGCTGACATTCCTGCTAAGTGCTTTGCTCATAACCCGACAAAGTCAAGCTGATATGCAAGTCACAGAAAATTACTATTTGTAACTCTTCACCTCTACCACTGCCTTGCCGGTGCCGATGTTGTTTTGAAAGTCAGTCACCCTGATCACTACAGTATGTTCCCCTTGGGAAAGGGGGTCAGTGGTGAAGGAGAAATTCTCCTTTTTAGAGTCGAAGATGCCATCGGTGGGGAAGATGATCAGCCACTCTCCGGAGTCGATAGAGTATTCCGCTTTTTTCAGAGGACTGGTGGCATCTCTCAGCTCCCCGCTGACGGTTATCCGACCCCCTGGAAGCTGTTGGATCTTAAGTCGCCCAACCTGTGGGGGGGTATTGTCCACCACAAAGGGTCTGCTGGTCTTCTCTGCTGAGAGGGCAAGTTGAGGAGGATTGCTGGGTCGGTCAGAGGCAACTACCTTTACCAGCTGTACCCCATCAGGGCAAGAGGTGGTATTCCAGACATAGGAAGTTCTGCGCAGCCCTTCTCTGAGAAGTTTCCAGTTTCTTTCCTCGCTACCCCGGAAGTAAAGGTCATATATTAGGTTGTCTCTGTTAGGGTCCTGAGCAACCCAGCTTATGCGCCACAGGCCTCTCCGGGGCTCACCCCTTGGTGGTTGTTGAGGCCCTGGCTCTCTCCGCCCTGATGGGAAGGCCCCCTGCTGGGGTTCAGCTTCCGGTATTGGTGGCCCCTCCTCTGGAGGGACAAGATAGGGGCTTATGTTCACCGCTTTGATCTCCGGTTTCAGGTTGCTCTGGAGAGAGGCGATGGAGACCTCCTTAAGCAAGGGTGTCGCTGACTGGTTTGAGGTGGAGAGATTGACCCGGTATTGGAGGAAACGGGCGGAGGGACTGGTGATTTGACTTCCGGTTGGATCTTCAAGCTCTTCTGACCACTGGCTCCAGGTGCTGTCTGCCCGCTGGGTGTTTCCCGATCTGGTCTGCAAACTGATCCTGGTTCCTTCTGGAACTTCAGCCCTCCAGCAGATTTTCCCCCACTTCGAGCTGACTGACATATCTCGCTCCCCAGATATGAGACTTCCCTGTTTAGCATAGTGAGGCATAAGCCGGTAGAGCTTACCCTCTGTGCCCACAAATATCTCACCCTTGCGGTTTTTGTAGAGCGAGAGAGGCTGGGATTGCTGGCATTTCAAAAGCACAGTCCATTTCCCCTCTGGGGTGACAGAGTAGATTACCCCCTTTTCCCCCGTGCCTACTATCAGATTTCCTTGTTTGTCCCTCACCAAAGAGAGCAGAAGGGGTTCTGAACAGTGCCAGACAGGCCACACAGCACCTGAGGCAGTGATCTTATAAAGGGTAGAACCCTGAGATTGAGACTGGTTGGGGCCTTGAACTTGTGTGTGTGGGGTGGTTCCGGACATAGCCCCCACGTAGAGATCTGCCTTTGGTGTGAGCACTAGACTGTGTATCTCTTTCTCTGGAGCGTCGTAGAGGGCCATCACTCTGCCCTTTTGGTCGACCTTATAAACGATGCCTGAACCCTCGGTGCCCGCGTAGACAGATCCAGTCAGATCGCAGACCAAGCACATAATGTGGTTGTCCGTGGAGGCATAGAGTTCCGTTGCTTTCCCTTTAGGGGAGATTTTCAGAATTCTCGCCTTCTCGCCGGTGCCAGCATAGAGATACCCCTTATCGTCCAGGGCGAGGCTCCAGACATATCTCTGCCCGGTGGTGCAGAAGGTGGAGGCTACACCCTCAGGGGTGATCTTATAAATAATCCCGTCGGGGGAAGAACCGGCGTAAAGATTTCCTTTCTTGTCTACCACTAAGCTGTGGATGCCCACCTCAGGGGAGTCGAAGAAAAGTGTTTTTCTCCCTTTGGTGTCGATGCGGAATATCTTGCCGCTGTTGCCGGTGCCCGTGTAGAGATTTCCCTTTCTGTCCTCCGCTATGCACCAGATGTAGAGCTCTCCAGTGTCTGTGACCTCCTGGAAGTCAGGTGCCAGAATGACTTCTCCCTCGCTGGTGATAGAAATGTTATGAGGCTCTCCCTGGCTGAAGTCTGACTGGGTGTTATCTTTCCAGATGGAGGGTGTCACTGCTCTGGCAGTGGAGACCCCAAAGGCAAAGCTTAAGAGTGTCGCTATCAAAGTCTTTTTCGCCATTGTAGTTTTTCTCCCTTTCTGAAGAGGGTTAGAAAAGCCGCCCGGAGGTTTGATGCTATCGCAACAATAAATTTAGCTATTTCTTCGATCAGAAGCAAGGATTTTTTGCAGACAAGGAGGTGGATTTAGATTGTAATGTCGAGAATACTTAGCCATAGGGACTGTGGTAGATTCCAAAGCTAAACGTTCTTTGAGTATTTCTAAGATCGGCTTTTAAAAATTTTTGCCCTTGAACCATCCTGGCAGGATGCAGGCCAACAAAACAAGCCTTTATTAACAATTACCTTGAGGCGACTCAAGGAACTGCTGTTTTGCGATTTGAGTAGCTTGTAGTTTATTATTATATAATATTTTATAATCTTCAAGATTTTTTTCTTGACAAGTTGCTTGAGATTGATTATAATTGTTTTACAATTAGCAGTCATAGTTCTTAAGTTTAGATAAAAGAAAGGGTTTTAGTAGATGATTTCCTGCTACTTCGTTTTCGGTGGCTGGTGGTGGTACTGGCGCAAGCACATACAAGGGAGGTGTGTGCCCACCGGGCGAAGTACGGATTGACATCTATTAAAAGAGACAACAGAATAAGCCACGGGCAACACCTCGTTGTTCGTGGCTTTTTTGTTACCGCAGAAGAGGCTGAAAAATCAACAGGAGGTGAGAGAGATGAGACGATTGTTTCTTGCAGTTTTCTTGCTGTTTTTGACGACCGTAGAGGCGATAGCTGGCATAAAGGATACCCAGTTGACTGTCTACAGCCAGAACCTGGCCCTGGTCAAACAGACCACAGAGTTTGTGCTGAAAAAGGGAGAAAACGAACTTGAGTTCACAGGTATCTCCCCCCAGTTTGACCCCACCTCAGTGGTGATTCGTTCGCTTACCGCCCCAGAAAAGCTGACGGTATTGGAACAGTACTATCAATACGATCTGGTCAACTCAGCCAAAGTTCTGGAGAAGTACCTGGGCAAACAGATTCAGGTCTACGCAAAGGGAGGATGGTTCTGCGAGGGGAAGCTGCTTTCCTTCTCGACGGAGGATTTACTTCTGGAGACCAAGGAGGGTGAGCTGCGGATAATAAAAACAGCCCAGATCACGGGGATTCATTTGGCACGGTTGCCAGCAGGACTAGTAACCCGCCCAACACTTAAGACCCTGTTAGCCTGCCCAAAGGCCGGACGCCATCAGATAGAGCTCGTCTATCTGACCCAAGGGCTCAACTGGCACGCAGAATACCAGGCAGTGGAAAACAAAGATGGAAAGAGTATGGAGTTTTCCTGCCAGGTCTCCATTGATAACCGCTCAGGGGTAAGTTACCAGAACGCCCGTTTGAGGTTAGTGGCTGGCCAGATACATCGAGCAGGCCGGGAATACCGCCCCAGGCCTATGGCCCGCACGATGGCCTTGGAAAAGGCTGCTCCCCAATTCACAGAAGAACCTCTCTTCGAGTACCACATTTACACTCTGGACCGGCAGACGACAATCGAGAACAACCAAAGCAAACAGATGCCGTTGTTCTCCAATATGAGCACAAGTATCAATAAAATATATTCTTATGACGCCACCGAGGATGAAAAACATGTGAAGGTGAGGCTCAAGTTCAGGAATATAAAGAGACAAGGTCTGGGAATGCCTTTGCCGGCAGGAAAGGTGCGCATCTTTAAAAAAGAGGCAGATGGGGGAATAGAGCTTGTCGGGGAGGATAGAATCACGCATACACCGATAGGCGAAGAGGTGAAGTTGACCGTCGGCAATGCTTTCGACTTAGTAGCCGAGCGCAAGGTGCTGGAACATCGCCGTATCTCCCGTACGGTGACCGAAGAGAAGATCCAGATAACACTGCGCAACCAGAAAGAGGAGGCAGTCACTGTCCTGGTGACTGAGCACCTCACCAGAGACTGGGAGATCCTGGAGAGTTCCCACGATTATAGCAAAAAAGACGCCTATACAGTTGAATTTGAAATCCCGGTGGAAAAAGGCAAAGAGAGCACGGTAGAATATAAAGTTAGATATCACTGAGAATATGGACTCTTCTGCTCAACTGTTTCAGTATGCCCTTACGGGCATCACTGTGGGGAGTATTTATGCCTTAATTGCTTTGGGATTTACCATCATCTACACCACCACCGGTGTGATAAATTTTGCCCAGGGCGAGTTTGTGATGCTGGGGGGCATAATTATGGCTTCTCTCTCCCATGTCCATCACCTGCCTCTGCCGTTTGATTTTGCTGTTGCTGTTTGCGCGGTGATGTTTGTAGGTCTGGCTGTAGAACGGCTGGCAATTCATCCCATAGAGAAGAAGGACCCGCTGCTTTTAATCATCAGTACTATTGGGGTCTCCATCATTCTGAAAGCTGGAGCTGCTTTCATCTGGGGTAAAGATGCGATCCCTCTGCCTCAGTTCTCTGGCAAAAGTTCAATCGAACTTTTAGGTGCTTCTGTTAGCTCTCAGAGCCTGTGGGTGTTGGGGGCCACTTTAATGGTAATGTTTGGGTTGGCGTTCTTTTTCCGCTATACAGCTCCGGGCAGAGCAATGCGGGCCTGTGCCTCAAATCGACAGGGGGCACAGATTGTGGGTATTGATACCGAAAGGATGTCTCTGGCTGCCTTTGGGCTCGGTGCTGCTGTAGGGGCAGTGGCTGGCACTTTAATCGCCCCCATCTACTGTGCTGGCTACAACCGGGGGACATTGCTGGGGCTCAAAGGTTTCTGTGCAGCCATTGTAGGAGGGATGGGCAGTGCCACCGGAGCGGCTGTGGGTGGGATTCTCATCGGAGTCTTGGAGTCCTTCGGCTGTTGGCTTTCTTCTGCATATAAGGATGTTATAGCATTGGTGGTTATGATAGTTGTACTCTGCTTGCGTCCTCAGGGGATTATGGGAAAGTCTAAGCTATGACCGGTTTCAACAGACCAGGATGGACTATCCACTACTGTCCCCTCTGAGCGCAGCGAATGGTCTCAAATGGTGGGATTCTTTGCTCGATTTGAACCCAGATTCGGAAAACTTATGAAAAACAAGAAAAACATATCGTCCTTAAAGGGACTTCGAATAAATGGCCAGTCTTATTTGCTACAAACATTTTGTCCCTATCGGGACAGACAAGAGGGGC
>CAZQSC010000015.1:0-22173 GCA_964595705.1 uncultured bacterium
GAAAGTGGTGGCCGAGGTGAAAAGAGGGTTGGCCCAGATGAGTATCCCTGAGGGGATTGATGTAGAGATCGGTGGTTCTGCACAAGACCAAGCCGAGGCCTTCCGCTGGTTGGGCATCGCCTTTGTTTTTGGCATCCTCCTGGTTTATATGGTGATGGCAGCTCAGTTTGAGTCGCTGTTGGCCCCCTTTGTCATCCTGTTCTCTGTACCTTTTGCAGTTGTGGGGGTAATCTGGGCGCTGTTGATTACAGGGAAGACCTTCAACACTATCTCCTTTGTGGGTATGGTCATGCTAGTGGGGATTGTGGTGAACAACGCCATCGTTTTGGTGGATTACATCAACATCATGCGGGCCAGAGGGCTGAAGCTCTACGAGGCTATCCTCGTCAGTGGGCCCAGAAGGCTGCGCCCCATCCTTATGACAGCCTTCACCACAATCTTCGGCCTTTTACCGCTTGCCTTAAGAACAGGGGAAGGGTCAGAGATATGGAGCCCCTTAGCTATTTCGGTTATCGGTGGGCTTCTGGTCTCCACCTTGGTTACCTCGATTTTTGTTCCAGTGATGTACTCAATCTTCGAAACCAGAGGGAAAAAGAACCGTTCCAGGTAGAAAAGGAGATGACAATGAAAATGGTGTGGATTGCCTACAATCAGGCTATTGGCGATGAGGTGAATGAATCTCTGAAAAGATGTGGGGTGACCAATTACACCAAGGTCCCTGTGGCACACGGGGTGGGAGAGCACTCCGGTCCCCATATGGACAGCCACATCTGGCCAGGGGTGAACTCCCTGTTGATGATCGCCTGCACTGAGGAGACGAAAGAGAGACTCTTAGAAGAGGTGAGAAAATTAAGGAGGTCTTTTGAGAGGGAAGGGATCAAGTCCTTTGTAACACCGCTGGAAGAAATAGTTTAGTTCCCAGGTCAGAATTTCAGTTTCAGAGAATGATTTCGGGTACTGTTTCAGGGTGGGTTGGGTATTAGATAGCATCCAGCCCACTTTTTGTTGCCCTTGCAGAACATATTAGTTTTTTTAAAAACTCTTGCCTTTTTTATTGACTCTGGAGGTGTTTGTATTATATTTATTATTCACTCCGGTTCGGAAGAGCTACTGACACAAGCTAAAAACAAACTCGACAACTCTTTTTCAAGAAAGAACCGAAGGGATGAAGTTTGATTTTCTCTCCCCGACCTTTATCCGTTTTGGAAACGGTGTCTCGGAAACAACTGGGCAGGAAGCTTGTAAAATAGGCCGAAAGGTCCTACTGGTCACTGGCAAAAGCTCCTCTAAAAAGAGCGGCAGCCTGAAGAAAGTAGAGGAGCTGTTAAAAAAGGAAAGCCTGGAAGTTGTTCTCTACGACCAGGTAGAGCAGAACCCAAGTGTAGAGACTGTTGAGGTTGGAGCTGGAGTGGCACGCCAGGCAGGCTGTGACCTTATTGTAGCCTTGGGAGGGGGCAGTCCATTAGACGCTGCCAAAGGGATAGCAGTTCTGGCTGCCCAGGGAGGTAGTTTAGAGGACTATTTCGGTGTGGATAAGGTGAGAGAAGCACTGCCATTAGTAGCTATTCCCACCACTGCCGGCACCGGCAGCGAGGTTACCAGATATGCGGTGATCACCGATTGGAAGACCAAGCAGAAACGGACGGTGGCCAGCTTTCTCATCTGCCCTCGCATCGCTATAGTTGATCCGCTGTTAACCGTTACTATGCCGAAACAGATCACCGCTAACACCGGGATGGACGCATTAAGCCACGCGGTTGAGGGATACCTGTCTCTGAAATCCCAGCCGATAACCGACCTGTTGGCCATAGGGTCTATTCGCCTCATAGCCGAGTACCTGCCTCGGGCAGTAGGGCAGCCAGAGGATCTGGAAGCCAGAGAGAAAGTGATGTATGCCTCCCTTCTGGCAGGGTTGGTGATCAACCAGACCCGGACAGGGATGATCCATGGTCTGGGATACGAGTTGACCCTGAATTACCAGATGCCTCACGGTTTGGCAAATGCCCTTCTGATGCCGCAGGTGATGGAGTTCAACCGGATAAGCTGCCCTGAGAAGATGGTGCAGATCGCCCGGGCCCTGGGGGAGAATGTAGAGGGGCTTTCAACCAGAGAAGCGGGCAGAAGAGCAGCCTTTGCAGTAAGAGAATTAGCTGTAGACTTGGGGATGCCAAAAAACGCAGCCGAAGTGGGGTTGAGGGTTGAAGATATAAAAAGTTTTGCTCTGAATTTCGTCCAAAGCAAAAGAAACTTTGGGACGACCCCACGTTACCCAGACATAAACGAGGTAGAAACGATTTGCCTTAAGTCCTTTCGGGGCGAAATATGACTTCAGTTTGTTAGATTGTGAACAAAGCGTTTAAGAGGAATGACAAATGTCAAAATCCGAATGTCAAAGGTAGGGGTGCCTCTTTTTTGATATTTTGGCTTTGGATTTTGTTATTATAGAGCCAATGCCCTAATTAACAAAGGCAAGATGAAATTTTCCTGCAAGCCGACATCTGAGATGACTGAGCTATTTGTCTCGCCTGGCCGCTACATCCAGAAGAAAGGGATAATCCAATATATTGGCAGATTTACTCTCCCGCTGGGCCAGAGGCCCTTGGTCTTAGGGGATGAAACAGTCTTCGCCGCCATTAAGGATCTCTGTGAGGAGAGTTTTAACCAGGTGCGTCTGGTTCCCAGATTTGAGCTCTTCGCTGGTGAATGCTGTTGGGAAGAGATTCATCGCCTGGTGAGCTTGGTGAGGCAGACAGGGACGGATGTGATTGTGGGCACAGGCGGGGGCAAAGTATTAGACACAGCGAAAGCGGTGGCCTGGCATACGGACCTGCCTATTATGACCGTTCCTACCAGTGCCGCTACCTGTGCTGCCTGGTCTGAGATATCTCCTGTTTACACCCCAGAAGGGTGCTATATAAAAACCTTAGAGTTGGGCAAAAATCCCGATGTGGCCTTAGTAGATTCAGAGATAATTGCTCAGGCTCCGGCAAGGCTTCTCTGCGCAGGGATGGGAGATAGTTTAGCTAAATGGTATGAGTCTAGGGTAAGTACTCAGAGAATAGAGAAAGACCCACCTACCGAAATTGCCCTGAGTCTGGCGGAAATGGCCCGGGAGAAGATTTTCCACTGCGGGCCGAAGGCAAAGCAGGACATAGACAGGAATCTCTGTTCACAGCAAGTGGAGGAAATCATACAGGTCAATATTCTGGTAACGGGTCTGATTGGAGGTTTGGGTGGAGACAAATGCCGTAGTGCTGCCGCCCACGCGATAAATTACGGGATAAGGGTTCTGGAGCCCACCCGCCCTTTCCTGCACGGCGAGATAGTGAGCTTCGGGATAGTGGCTCAACTCATTATGGAAAGAGAGAACGCTTCGCCAAGCCAGAAGGAGACGACAGAGCAGGAGATAAAGAGACTGATGCGTCTTTACTCTCTGCTTGGCCTGCCCCTCACCCTCTCGGGGATAGGTCTTTCGGATTTTGACCCCCAACAACTGAAAGCGGCAACAAGGGTGATCTGTAAGAAAGACAGCTCAGTTCACCGTCTGCCCTTCCCTGTGGATGAAGAGATGGTATACGATGCCCTCTTGGAAACCGATAGGCGGGGCAGAGAGTTTAGGGGGGTGCATCCTCCCGAAGCGCCGAAATAATTGAGACTTATATTATCACGAAGAGATTCGATTTTCGCCAGTCAATCAAGATTGATCAGGAGGTAGAAGATGTTAGATGAAGAGCTCTTAGACATCCTTGCCTGCCCAAAATGCAAGGGAGACCTGGAATACGATCAAGAGGGGCAGAAGCTTATATGCTGGAGCTGCAAACTTCGATATCGAATCGAGGACGACATCCCGATTATGCTTATTGATGAGGCTGAAAGAGTTGAATGACCCACAGCAGTCGTTTTTAACCGTAGAGTTGTGATTTCTCCTTGACAGCTCTGCTCGTTTTTTTATTTTTAGTTTTAAAGGAGTGATAAAAATGGCTAGGCGTATTTCCCAAAAGGCAGGATTGCCTTTTGGTGCCAGAAACTGGAGAGTGTTCTTCTTTGGGTTGGGGGTGATACTTATCGGGTATCTCTTTCTAAGTATCCCACCAGCTCAGGGGGTAATTTCTCTCACCCTTGCCCCTATCCTCTTAGTGATTGGCTACTGTATCATAATTCCGGTGGCAATCCTGCTCCGGGACCGCAGAGAGTCCGAAACACGGAGCACAAAGGGCAGAGCTAAAAAGGAATGAATTTCTCTCTGGTCAATGGGCGGTTAGCTCAGGGGTTCAGAGCGCCTGCCTTACAAGCAGGAGGTCGCTGGTTCAAATCCAGCATCGCCCACCAGTTGTTTTGACAGCGGATAGAAAGGAGATGGTGAATGTCCAACACCTCCCGGAGCAGATTTGGTGGACTGACACTCCGTTCAGTTCTCATAGGGGTTGTTATAGCAATTATTATCAATATGTGGGGCCCCTTTTCCATTTATAGGCTCCATTCTTCTCTGATCACCGACGATTACATGCCGTTGGCGGTAGTCTTCCTGTTCCTGCTGGTGGTTGTTGTCTTAAACGTGCTCTTTAAGTTAGTAAATCCTAAATTTGGACTCTCTGGTTCTGAGCTGATTATTGTGTTTATAATGGGGTTGGTGGGAGCTTCTATCCCGACCTATGGTCTTACGGGACACCTGATAGCCACTATTGCCGCCCCCTACTATTTTGCTACCCCTGAAAACCATTGGGCAGAGTACTTACACCCTCATATACCGAACTGGCTTGTCCCCAGCAACAAAACAGGGGCGATGACTTGGTTTTTCGAAGGATTACCAGAGGGGGCTAAAATTCCCTGGGGGGCCTGGGTGATTCCTCTGTTCTGGTGGTTCAGCTTTGTTGCTGCCCTGTTCTTTGTTCTCTTCTGCATAGTTGTTATTTTGAGAAAACAATGGGTGGAGAAAGAGAGACTGATTTTCCCTCTGGCGCAGGTTCCCCTCCATATGGTAGAAGAAGCAGAGGACAAGTCGCTATTCCCGCGGTTGTTTAAAAATTGGGCCTTCTGGATCGGCTTTATCATCCCAGCGGTGGCCATAGGGAGTATGATAGCCAACTGGTTTAACCCCTTGTTTCCTAAGATTCCTATGTCTGGCTCAAGGATAGCAATAGGCAGTGGAGTCACTTTTGGTAGAGGGTTTCCTACTCTTGCAATGGAAATATCCTTTCCCATCCTTGGGTTAGCCTATTTAATGAGCTTAGATGTCTTGCTCGGTATTTGGTTGTTCTATTTCCTGGCAGTTATTCAAGTGGGTGTTTTTACGCGCTTAGGCTTTAGTCTTGGCTCAGCTAAGGTTTATTGCTCTAACCATCCCACCATTGGTTGGCAGGGGGCGGGCGCAATGATATTTATGGTCTTGTGGGGACTGTGGATGGCCCGAAGTCATCTTAAGGACGTATTTCGGAAGGCCTTCAATAAGCATTGCGACGTGGATGACTCAGGGGAGCTCCTCTCCTATCGAACCGCTGTCTTCGGACTTATTTTAGGTCTGATATATATCTTCTGCTGGCTTAATCGAGCGGGAATGCAGCCTAAGGTCCTGTTTATATTTGTACCCATTGCTATAATCTTCTATATTGGTATCGCCAGATTAGTAGCAGAGGGGGGATTGGTTTATATAAGAGGCCCACAAGTGCCACAAGTTACCACCACCTATATCCTCGGAAGCAGGGCTATCTCGCCTGTCAGCATGACCGTCCTGGCTCTCTCCTATGCGGTTATTGTCGAAATCAAGGCCCATTTCATCTCCAGCGCCGCCCACGCAGCCAAGTTGGCTGATGCTATTAAGTTGAGAAAAAAAGAGGTCTTGCTGGCAATCTGTATCGCATTGGCTGTGAGTATCTGCGTCTCTGTATGGTACACCCTTTCCATGGGATACCAGCATGGAGCTTATAATTATGGGCGATGGATGTTCCGCGGTGGGGCAACCATACCATATGAGAACTCGGTTGCCGATATGATAAACCCTTACGGGACAGACTGGAGAAGGCTTCTGTTTTTGGGAATAGGAGCAGTGGTTATGGGTGGCCTCACATTTATGAGATATAGATTTGTCTGGTGGCCTATTCATTCGTTAGGCTATACCGTAGCTTCAACTTTACCTATACAGCAGACCGCCTTTTCCATATTTCTGGCCTGGATTGTTAAGTCTATTATCATCAAAATGGGTGGAATTTCCCTGTATCGAAAGATGCTCCCCTTCTTTCTGGGAATAGTTCTGGGGCACTTCTTCGCAGCTGGTGTCGGAAACCTGGTAGACTGGAGATGGTTCTTCGGACACGGACATGAGATAAGCGGATGGTAACTGGAGAGATAGATGAAAACATCTTTTGTATTCTTTTGGGAGAACGTGCTGATCATCCTTGCTATTTTCTCTCTGTGGCCAGTTATACTGGGATGGCAGGGAACCGTCTTTAAGATTATCCCCTATCTGGCGCTGGGAGCAATGGTGGTCATTTTTGTCCGACGGATCGGGCGGGTGAGGTCCCTTGGGAAAAAATCGTAGCTTTAAACCATCGAGCCTGTGTCTGAGATTTTTCGGTTTGCTGGTGCTCTTATCTCTATTGTGGTCGAATGCCAGAGGCGAGGGCATAAAAGAGACGAATCGCAGAGCCGATTGGCTGCTTCAGAACAAAAGGTATGAAGAGGCAGTTTTGCTCTGGCGACAGGCACTGCAGAAAGCCCCCAATGATGTGAATCTCCTTGTCCGTTTAGGAGTTGCTTTATCTCTTTTGGAAAGATACCCCCAGGCACAGGCTATTCTGAACCGAGCCCTGGAGGTTGAACCTAACAACCCCAAGGTGCTGTACAATATTGGTCTGGTATATCTTAGACAGAACGAAGACGAAAAGGCCTTGCGCTATCTTCATCAAACCTTGGAAAAGGTCGACTGGTACCCGGAAGCAAATTATCATATAGGACTTATCTATGAGAGAAGAGGCTTAAAGGACAAAGCAATGGAGTCCTATATCCAAGAAGTGAACCACAATCCTGTTTCTGCGAAAGCCTGGCAGCGAATATTTGCCTTGAAGCAGCAGTTAAACTCAGGGGCAACCGGTCATCCTCCCAGGAAGAAGATTCCACTGAAAACAGCTATCCTGGGATTCATATTGTTGGTTATATTATCTGGCACGTTGTACTTGAAGAGAAAAGAGCGACAAGAGGTCCCCTTAACTCCTAAAGGAGAGTGGAAGAAGCGGTAATTGAAAGCTCTTTTTCTGACTGAAAAAGGTGAATCACCTTGGGGATGAAGAATGAATTCCTTTGTATGAGATTGTTAGAATAGCTGACAATTGTGGTAGAGAGATGGGTTTGTTTTGAAGCTGCTTTTTTGGCTAAAGAAGGAGGTACGATGAGTAAGATTGGTAAATACTTGTTAATTGCGATTGGAATTCTCTTGCTCTCCTCCGTAACTGTGTTCAATCCTGAAGATATCACTGATAGAGTACTTGACAGGATAGTGAAGCTTCCCGCGGAGGGAGAAGCCAAAATTTCTCCTCTCCCTGTAGAAAAGCACTTGGAGGAGGCGTTGAATCTGGTTACCGTGGATCAGATCCAGCAGACTTTGTCAGATTTCACCTCCTGGGGTTCAAGGGCTGTGGGTTACCCTGGTAATAAGAGGGCCTACGAATATATAAAAGACCGATTCGAAGAGATTGGGTTGGAGAAAGTAACCATTGATACATTTAGGGTTACAGTCCCCATAGATAAGGGGGCAAGACTCTGGATCCGCTCTACTGGAGAAGAGGTACCACTTTATTGTTTATGGCCTAATAATGTTAAAACCTCTACCCTCCCTAAAGAAGGTATTACGGGAAATCTGATATATGGTCGAAAGGGAGAGTTCGAGGATTTCAATGGGAAGCAGGTGGAAGGCAGCATTGTCCTTTTGGATTTCGATTGTGACCAGAACTACATAAATGCCCGCATACTTGGGGCTAGGGCTATAATTTTCTTTGATAACGGTGTTGTCAACCAGAAACAGGCAATAGATAAGTTCCTGAAAGTACCTGCCGATGTCCCCAGGTATTGGATAGAAAAGCAGTATATTCCCAGGTTGCTGAAGCTGGCAGAGTCGGGCCAGGTTGAGGTTACACTCACTGCAAAGATGGACTGGGAAGAGGTAGAGACCTGGAATATTTATGGCTATTTGCCTGGTTCTGATGAGCCGATGCCCGAAGGCGGCAGATGGAGAGATCAGCTTATAGTTGTTGAGGCCTATTATGACGCCATATCAGTGGTACCTGGCTTGGCCATCGGTGCCGAAAATGCCTGCGGGATAGCCGCTCTGCTTCAGGTGGCTCAAGTCCTTAAACGATATCAGCCAAAATATTCAATGCTCTTCTTAGCTACTTCGGCTCATTTCCACGGACTTACAGGGATCAACAATTTTCTCCATCGACACTCACGAGAAAGTGGCTACTTCTTAAAGAAGATGCCTGAGACAGATAGGATAAACTTCAAGCTTTTTATCGGACTGGATCTGTCCAGCCATGATGATCAGGTTGCCGCTTTCTCCCAAGGCGCTTTTTACTATCCTACCTGGAATACCGATAACTTTGTGAAAAACACCCTTGCTCCTTATGCCAAAAAGTTCACTGCTTATGCAGCGGAACTTTTCCCCCACCGATCCGATTGTTATGTAAATGCTATAACTCCCCCCAAAAGAAGCTGGAAGGACTTCGTCTTCACTCCCCCTGCCTTTGACAGCGAGGCGGTGGTCTTTGTGGGCAAGCACGGAATTACCCTGGCAACTCCCAATGATGTGCGAGAGAAGGTCGACACTCCTTTAGATAAGATAGAATATGTGAATGTGGAAAATCTAACTAGACAGACGAAAACCATTGCCGGCCTTTTGATGAAAGCGTCCAGAGATGGTGACTTATTTCCAAGCCTAAAGATGCAGTTAGAAGATAAAGCCCATGATCTGAAGGGTCATGTCTACTGGTGGAACCCAAAGGAGGGCTTCACTCCTAACACTCCTGTGGCTGGCGCAGTTGTTACCTACGAATTGCCAGAGTTTAAGAGTTGCACTGGGGTGAGAAGGTTGATGGTCACTCTTTCTGACCAGCAGGGCGAATTTCATTTCCAGAGTATACGACAGGAAAAGGGGACGGTCGAGATCAGGGCATATAAACTGGACGAAGATGGCAAGATCGTCTATGCCCCAGATATGGGGTGGGATGGGAACGAGACCTATCCCATAAAAGTGGAGAACAACTGGTGGGACCTGGAGATGATGGAGGTCTTATTCAGATGCCAGGCTTTGACTCTGTTTGAGATAATCGATTCCAGATACTTCACTGCCTTAGATGTTCTGAACCTCCTCACGCCTGATAACTCTATCCCTATCAAGTATGGGTACTGCCTTGGTTTTAGCGAGGGCTCCAAGCAGAGCGAGAAAGAGGAGAATGTGACCCAGGCGGCAGTGGTTTTCGGTAGACCTGGCTCAAGGGTGAAGATTCTGATGGGCACCAGTCTTTTCGGGATAAAATACCTGCTTAGTAATGCCCCGGAAGAACTGTTGATCAACCCGGTGGCTGAGGAACAAGTCAGTGTGGAGGTCTTAAACCGAGCTCTGGGGCAGGGATATGATATTTCTCAAGGGATAATTACCTGGCCTGCTTACAAGATAGCCCGGGATATGTGGGTTGTTGACGATGTCAGACTGAAGGCTCTGGTCAGATACGGAGTCAGAAACGAGAGGATTGAAAGGTTACATCAAGAGGCCAGAGCAGCACTGCTTGCGGCAAAAAGATACAAGGAGCAGCTCCAGTACGACAAGGCCATAGCCTCTGCCAGAAAGGCCTGGGGACTGGAGGCCAGAGGATACCCAGATGTGAAAGGCACAGCGAATGATACGGTCAGAGGTATCATTTTCTACTTTGCTTTGCTTCTGCCATTCTCTTTCTTTATGGAGAGATTGTTATTCGGGGCCAAACAGATCACTAAACAGATCATAGGCACAGCGGGGATATTTGTGGCGGTGTTTATGGTGCTTCAATTTGTGCACCCTGCATTTAAGTTGAGCACTTCTCCCTATGTGATCTTCCTGGGATTTGTGATACTTGCATTGGGATTGGCAGTGTTGGCCATAGTGGTGTCGAAGTTCAATCAAGAGCTTAAGAAGATGAAAAGAACTGCCTCCGGTGTCTACGAAGCCGATGTGGGGAGGGTGAGTGCTACGATGGCAGCAATTATTTTGGGGATTAATAACCTGAGAAAAAGGCCCTTAAGGACAGGTCTTACAGCCACAACCTTAATACTCCTTACATTCACCGTGCTTTCTTTCACCTCCATAAAAACCTCCATGAAATTCTACAAACTGCCTCGGGATAACAAACCGCCATATCAAGGGGGATTAATCAGGGACAGAAATTGGAAGGGGCTGCAGAACTCTGTGCTGGAATATACCCGCAGTGCCTTTGCGGGAAAGGCTATTACAATACCCCGCTGTTGGTACATCGCCAAGACTAAGGGGGAGAAGGCCTACATCGACTTTCAGGCTCTCTCCACTGGGCAAAAAAGCTTCGCCAATGGGCTTTTGGGACTCACTCCCCAAGAGGTTGAGGCCACCAAATTGGACAGGTTGCTGGTGGGACCCCGAAGTCGGTGGTTTAAACCAGGCGAAAGAAAAGTCTGTATACTCCCCACCGATATGGCAGATTTAGTAGGTATTACCTCAGAGGATGTGGGTGAGGTAAATATCAGGATGCTGGGTTCTGATTTTCGTGTCATTGGACTTATTGATTCAGAAAAGTTCAATCAGTTTAGAGACTTAGATGACGAGAAGCTCACTCCTGTAGATACGGTGACGGAGAGGACAAGGTTGGAGAAGGGATTGACAGAAAACCCCAATCTGGAAGCGGCCGCCCCCATACAGACCTTTCTCCATTTAGAGGCCAGCAATGTGATGATTCTCCCCTATCAGTATGTGATGGACTTGGGGGGGACATTAAGGTCTGTGGCAGTCACCTCTTTCCGGGATGAACAAGGCAGGCCCAAGGAAGACTTCCTTTCGGATATAGAGGAGTTTATGCTGCGGGTGGCACTCACTATGTTTGTAGGGAAAGGTGACAAGGTAGAAGTTTACAGTTCCTTGGGAGCAACTTCCCTGTCAGGCATAGCGAATCTTCTTATCCCCATTCTGATTGCTGCCCTGATAGTATTGAACACCATGCTGGGGGCTGTCTATGAAAGGCATACAGAGATCGGCGTCTACAGCTCAGTGGGATTGGCACCGGTCCATATAGCCGCTCTGTTTCTGGCTGAGGCCACTGTCTACGCTACCTTGGGGGCAGTGGGAGGTTATCTGGTGGGACAGGTGGTTACTAAAATACTTATGAGTACCAATATGCTCTCTGGGATTTCCTTAAATTACTCCTCCCTGTCCGCTGTTTGGTCTACTATTGTAGTGATGGCCACTGTATTCCTCTCCACCATATACCCAGCCAAAAAGGCAGCGGCTATGTCAGTTCCCGATGTCACCAGAAAGTGGGTCCTGCCCGAACCCGAAGGGGACTATTGGAGGTTTGATTTTCCCTTTACTGTGGGGGGAACTGAAGCCTTAGGGATGTATGTCTATCTGTCAAAAGTATTTGACTCTTATGGAGAGGGATCAATCGGCGATTTCACCACTGAGAATGTAAAACTCTCTGCGGTAAAATACAATGGGGCCGTTGGATACAGAATATCCCTGTTGACCTGGTTGGCCCCGTACGACCTGGGAGTGAGTCAAGTTGTCACCTTTGATGCTATCCCCACTGGAAAGTACAACATCTACCGCATTGAGGTGCACATTCACCGACTCTCTGGGGAGGTTGCTTCTTGGAAGAGACTTAACCGAGGGTTCCTCAGTTCCTTAAGGAAACGCTTCCTGGTGTGGAGAACCGTCTCACCGGATATGAAACAGCAATACACGGCCGAGGGGAAGCGGCTTCTGGGAGAGAGTTGATGATTCCTCTATGGGTGGAGTCAATAAATAAGGGTAATTCAAAAAATTACAGTAAGCTATCCACTGTTGTCACCCTGAGCATAGCGAAGGATTTCAAACGGCGAGATTCTTCGCTTTGCTCAGAATAGGGCATAACTTGTAATCTACTGAACTTTTGTGATGAGGTTGTGAGAACGATGAAGATGTGAAAGGAGGCAGGATTGACAGGGGAGAAAGAGGAGAAGGAAGAGTACCGGCTTGCGCCGGAAGGGGCGGCCTACGAAGAGGGATTTAACATAAAGACACTCTGGGCGGCACTGTTCGTGGGGCTTGTTATGATGCCCGGCGCCATTTATATGGGTTTGATTATGGGTGTGACCTTAAGTGGAGCTGCCCAGTGGGTGACTATAATCCTCTTTGTAGAAGTCACTAAGCGAGCCTTTATCCGACTGCGAACCCAGGAAATACTCATCATCTATTGGATTGCAGGGGGATTGATAGCTTTAGGGGGCGTTAAAATGGGTGTTGGAGCCGGTATGTTTGGGGGCCCTTTTGCTGGAATCATCTGGGATCAATATTTTGTCAACTCCCCCCAAGCATCGGGACTGGCGCAATATATCCCCCGCTGGCTTACTCCAGAACCGGGTTCTCCCGTATTTCTGACCAGATCTTTTCTACACAAGGCCTGGCTTGTTCCCATAGTGATTCTGATAATCCACCAGGTGCTTTTCCTCATCAATCAGCTCAGCCTGGGGTATGCCCTTTTCCGCGTGACTTCAGACATTGAGAAGCTGCCCTTTCCTATGGCCCCGGTTACTGCTGGAGGTGCTATCGCCCTGGCTGAAACATCGGGCAAAAAAGAGGGTTGGAGGTGGCGAGTCTTTAGTATCGGCTCTATCATCGGAGTAATATGGGGGCTTGCTTACATTGTGGTGCCCACTTTATCAAATATCTTGCTGGTGAAACCGGTGACCTTGCTGCCTATCCCATGGATAGATTTCACCACCCATCTGAAGTCAGTGTTGCCTGCTGCTCCTCTGGCGGTAGTGACGGATTTATTTGCTCTGCTGGCCGGGTTTGTGCTGCCCTTCTGGGTAGTGATGGGTTCATTTATCGGCCAGATAGGCAGAGCCTTAGTGGTTAATCCTCTCCTTTACCATCAGGGTATCCTTCACCGGTGGACGCCTGGAATGACCTATGTCCCAACCAGGATAGCAAACGATCTTGACTTCTGGATAAGTTTCTCTATTGGCTTGGCGATCGTGGTAGCCATAGCAGGGGTATGGTCAGTGGTCAAGGCATTCGCTACCAGGGAGAAGCACGGAGAGAGGGGAGAGAAACTGTTTCCGCCCCAGGGCAGAGGTGATATCAAGCTTGTCTCCGCCTTCCTTATATGGGCGGTAAGTACTGTAGGTTATGTTACCTTGGTTCATGTTTTAGTCCCCGACTTTCCAATCTGGATGATACTCTTTTTTGGCTTTATCTTCACCCCTTTTCTCTCCTATATCTCTGCCCGGATGTCTGGCATCACCGGCAGTGCAGCAGGCGCTACCTTCCCCTTTGTCCGAGAGGGGATGTTCTATCTATCCGGATACAAAGGGGCAGCTATTTGGTTCGCCCCTATCCCTATGTTCAACCACGGAGGGATAGCAGAGACATTCAAGCAGCTTGAGCTAACTAAAACGAAATTTGGAAGCTACATAAAGATGGCTGTTCTTTCTCTGGGGATTATGATGGTATGCAGTTTCATATTCTGGTCACTGATCTGGAAGCTGGCGCCGATACCTTCGGCAGCTTATCCATATGTCCAGAAGGTTTGGCCCTATTTTGCAACTATGCAAGCCCTTTGGGCCTCCTCTACCTTACCAGGAGGCGGCAGCCTCATAGAAGGAGTCATCAGCCTGAAGATTATACTGTCAGGTCTGGGGGTGGGGGGATTGATGTTTATTCTCTTCTCCATCTTCGGAGCCCCCCTGGTACTGTTCTATGGCATCGTGGGGGGGGTTACCCTCTGGATGCCCACGGCCGTTCCCACCTTTATCGGTGGGTTGTTCAGCAGATATTATTTAGTTAAGAGATTCGGAAAAAGAAGATGGAGAGCCTATGCCCCCATTCTTCTGGCTGGATACGCTTGTGGCCTAGGACTTATAGGGATGGCCTCCATAGCCACTGCCCTTATCGCTAAATCAGTCTCTACTGTGGTGTTTTAAAAAATAAAGCCGGATTTATGACGGACAGATAGCCAATCTTCCCTGGTGGCAAACCAAACTTATGCTGCAACAAGGCTGGAAACTTCTCAGCTGGTGTGGGATATCCTTTCTTATCCCCCAGAAGTGGTCGGTAGGAAAGATTCAGGGAGATGAGACAGAAGGCTCTTTGAGAATAGACGATCCTTTAGTTGAAAGAATCCAGCTTATATGGAAAAGAACACCACCGAGCCAGATAGGGAAGTTTGTCGACCGACACATCCACGAGATCGAAAAAAGGGCCCACAAAAAGAAGTTACAGTTTTCTGTAAAAAGAAATCTTAAATATCCAATAAATAAAAAGCTTGAAGGGGAGTTCTTCTATTGGAAGGCCAATTCCCAGGCCTATAATCTCTGTTTGCAGACTGGGGGCAAACACAACCGAGTGGTGTTTTTGAGGGTTCTGGGCAACTTGGAGGAGGATCTTGAACCCAAAGCAGGTAGGATTGTCTCCTCACTGAAGTTGGAGAGAGACCCTCCGTACTGTCGCTGGGCCCTTTTCGGCTTAGATGTGACTGTACCTCGACAGTTCCGCATGGATGGATATCATCTGCTGGCAGGCCATGTGAGACTGAGCTTCACCACAGGAGATCAGAGACTCCAGGTTAATAAGTTCAGTTTGGGACAAATAGCGCTGGAGAAACAGCCCTTAGAAGATTGGGTGCTTGAGAGGTTTAAGCCTGAGCTTAAAAGATTTAAGTTCGCCACAGAGCGGGAACCGATACATAAACACCTGGGATTAGCAATACAGGGGGAGAGGAGAGGCTTTCTGGCTCGGTACCTTAAGGGAGATAAGATTCACCTCTACGCCTGGTTTTGTCCAGAGGCAAATAACATCTTGGTAGTCCTAGACAGGTACAAAAAGGCCTGCGATATTAAGAAGGTTGTGGATAATGTCCTTTGCCATTAAGATGTTTGCTCTGCCCATCTCGGAGAGAAAAAAATAATGCTGAGGAAGAAAATTCGCATTTCCAGAGAGCAGATGCTCGGGTCCAGGCCGGTGCGAAACCAGGTCCTGGAATGGAAGCATAAAGATAACAAGGTGTTGATTGTCTTCAGAAGGAAGGAGTCAAAAGGGATAGGTCTTCTCTCCAAGATTTTCCATATTCCTGAAAAAAAGGTGGTGGAGTTGGACTCTCTGGGGGCACGGGTGTGGCAGATGTGCAACGGCCAGCATACGGTGGAGAAGATGATCGAGGCTCTGGTAGCAGAGAACAAACTGGAATACAAAGAGGCAGAGGTGGCGCTGCTGCAGTTTCTGAAGACCCTTGCCCAAAAAAGGATGATTGGATTTCAGGTCCCAGCCAGAAAAGAGACCCCGTAGGCATCTAACTTTGTGGAGGATAACTGAAAGATGCGAGACAAAGTGTTAAGTTCCAAAAGTGAAGTGGGGATCCAGAGGCAAATAGTGCTTCCTCTCAGCAAGGCCGTGCAGATCAGCCTGGAGAGTTTGAGAGTCAGACTGGGGCGCTCTATGGTGACAATGAGCGGCATTGTGTTGGCTATCGCCTTTCTAATGTCCATCTGGACATCCAATGCGATAATTGAGAGCCTAAGGGAAGCAAATGACCCCAGTGTAAATCTTATACTTCAAACAAAAGGAATTGAGATTGGGACTGAAGGTGCAAAGGCGGCTCAGGCTAGGCAGATATGGCTGGTAACCCTTTCGCTGCTGGTCTGCGGTGTGGGAATAACAAACGCTATGCTGATGTCTGTTGCTGAGCGATATCGAGAGATTGGCACGATGAAGTGCCTGGGTGCGCTGGATTCTTTTATTGTGAAACTGTTTCTCTTGGAAGCCTCCTTTCAAGGTCTCATTGGCACCATAGCAGGTGTGGCAGTTGGATTTCTGCTGAGTTTTATCACCTCCTTAGTAAGCTATGGGGGAGCCGTTGTTCACTATTTCCCGGTGAGTAAGATCTTAGGCTTTATAGGGCTGTCGGTCTTAATCGGCTTGGCACTTTCCACTCTGGGAGCAGTGTTGCCGGCTACTAAGGCAGCTAAGATGGAGCCGGTAGAGGCAATGAGGGTGGAAAGATAACAGGAGTAGGAGTGAGCAGAGTATTTGGCGGAACTGACGCAGGTTAATGATCTTTACAAATTCCGAAGATGCTTCAGTAATGAAATTGGCCACTGGTGGTCAGCCATTGGTCGGTACTTGGTGATCGAACCAGTTCTGTTGAAAAATACTGGAATGCAGCCCTCAGCCTGTTGCACTATAAAGGGTGAATTCCTCTTTCGACAACAGCTTACAGGATTAGAGTAACCAGATTGTGGCGAAGAAGGTCTAAAGCCGGGTTTGTAGTTTTAGTTAAGTGTTCATAGTTATTTAATTGCCGTTAGGCTGTCCGTGAGCTTTCATTTTTCGACAGAATCTCACCGATCACCAGTCGCCAATTACTAAGAGGAGGAAGTCTGTATGCCAGCGGAGACTATTGTGAGGACAGAAGAGGTGGTAAAGGTATATAAAATGGGAGGCACCGAGGTGAAAGCCTTGGACGGAGTGAACCTGGAGATCTACCGGGGAGAGTATCTCTCGATTATGGGGCCTTCTGGCTCGGGGAAGACAACTTTATTCAATATGGTGGGGGGATTGGATAAACCCTCCTCTGGGAAGGTATACATCGATGAGGTCGATGTGGCACAGCTCGATGCCTATGAATTAGCCTGGCTTAGATGTCGAAAGATAGGGTATATATTTCAAACCTTCAACCTGCTTCCGGTGATGTCAGCGGTAGAGAATGTGAGTCTGCCAATGACCTTTGCTGGACTCTCCACTGACGAGGCCAGGGAGAAGGCGGTGGCGCTGTTGACCAGGGTGGGGTTGGGTGAGAGGATAATGCACAAGCCATCGGAGCTTTCTGGGGGGCAACAGCAGCGAGTAGCAATAGCCAGAGCGATGGCAAACGACCCGGCCATTATTCTGGCCGATGAGCCCACTGGAAACCTTGACCTTGCCACCGGCAGAGAGATTATCGAACTGCTCCGAGAACTCAGCGAGGAGTCCAATGTGACCATCATCTCTGCAACCCACGATATGAAGATGTTAGATGTCTCTGATCGGGTAGTGTGGCTGCGAGATGGAAAGGTGGAGAGAATCGAGCGCAGAGAGGACATTAGGATATCGGTAGGCACCATTGAAGGGCAGACTGAGTAAGCCCGGCTGCACAGTTCACCACTGATCTGTATTTTTCCAGTTGTTTCGGTGTCCGTTCGGTGTTTTCTGAATCTGAGTTTAATAGAATTGATATCAATGCACACATCTGAATTATTTCGAGACAGAGTATGGATTTGTTTGAGACACAACGGGAAGAGGCCCCTGAAAGGCAGGCACCTCTGGCCGACAGGATGCGTCCTCGCTCGCTGGAAGAGTTCGTTGGGCAGGGACATATCTTGGGCCAGGGGAAGGTCCTCCGCCGAGCCATCGAAGCCGATCAGATTAGCTCGATTATATTCTGGGGTCCTCCGGGCACCGGAAAGACAAGTCTTGCCCATATCATTGCCAACCGAACCGGGGCACGTTTTATCTGCTTCAGCGCTGTTACTTCAGGGGTAAAAGAGATAAGGCAGATAATCGCTAAGGCAAAGGAACAACAGAGATACTCTGGCAAAAGGACTATCCTCTTCGTTGACGAATTTCACCGGTTCAACAAAGCTCAGCAGGATGCCTTTCTGCCCTATGTAGAGGATGGAACCATTATCCTAATAGGTGCCACCACCGAAAATCCCTCCTTTGAGATAAACTCTCCGCTGCTCTCCCGTTCCAGGGTTTTCTTGTTTAAGCCCTTAACTCAAAGGGATATAGAGATTGTTCTTCGCCGTGCCCTTTCAGACCCTGAGAGAGGGCTTGGTAACCTGAAGGTTCAGATCTCTCCTGAGGTCATCGGACAGATTGCCCAGATGGCAGATGGAGACGCCCGGGTGGCCTTGAATACCTTGGAGATGGCGGTTTTAATGACCTCACCTGATAAAGATGATATCCGCCAGGTCCAGCTTCAGACTGTAGAGGAGGCTATGCAGCGTAAGGCTCTCCTGTACGACCGCCAGGGGGAAGAACACTACAACATTATCTCTGCTTTTCACAAGAGCATGCGAGGCTCAGACCCAGACGCTGCCCTCTACTGGTTGGCCAGGATACTGGAGGCTGGAGAGGACCCGCTCTACATTGCCCGCCGAATGGTCCGCTTCGCCTCGGAAGACATCGGAAACGCTGATCCTCAGGCGCTTTGTATAGCTGTAGCTGCTAAAGAGGCCTTTCACTTCTTAGGCTCCCCCGAAGGGGAACTAGCACTGGCCCAGGCAGCCGTGTATCTCGCCACTGCCCCCAAGAGCAATGCCATGGAGGTAGCTTACAATAAGGTTAGGAAAGATATTCAGAAACTGCAAAATCTGCCCGTCCCCCTTCATCTTCGTAACGCCCCTACAAAGCTCATGAAACAGTTAGGCTACGCCAAAGGATACAAATATGCCCACAATTTCAAAGATCACTATGTCGTGCAAGAATACCTCCCCGAAAATCTTCGGGGCAGAAGATATTACCACCCCAGCAACCAGGGCTATGAAAAGAAGATAAGAGAGAGGATGCAGCAGTGGGAAGAGTTGAAAAAAGAAAGGGGAGCAAAGTAGAATGGGTGTAAGGGTTGGTCAGGGATACGATGTCCACCGGTTAGTGGAGGGCAGAAAGCTAATCTTGGGGGGTGTAGAGATTCCTTTTGAACGGGGACTGCTGGGCCACTCTGATGCAGATGTTCTCTGTCATGCTGTAGCTGATGCCCTGTTGGGGGCTCTGGCTCTGGGGGATATTGGAGTGCATTTCCCCCCCTCAGACCCGAAGTTCAAGGATATCTCCAGTCTTCTACTTCTGGAACGGGTAGCAGGGTTGCTGCGGGAGAAATCTGCCAGGGTGGTGAATGTGGACTCTACCATCATTGCCGAAAGGCCTAAGCTTGGTCCGTATATCCCCCTGATGGCTCAAAATCTGGCCCGTGTCCTACAAACTGGGTCTGATCGGATATCCATTAAGGTCACCACCGTCGAGGGGTTGGGAGCCTTGGGAAGAGAGGAGGGAATTGCTGCTCAGGCAATGGTTTTGGTGGAACAAAAGGAGCGGGAGGATTGAAAGTAGCAGTGCTTATGGGCGGGGATTCCGCCGAAAGGGAGATATCCTTAAGCTCTGGAAAAACGATTGGTGGAGCACTGAAGGCAGCCGGGCACCATGTGGTTTTGATTGATACGGTCTTCAAAGATACTCAGCTTCTGTCAAACGCTCTCAATTCAACCGAGGAGCAAGAGCTGCCTTTTTACTCTGGCCAGGTGCTGGATGTTGTCCGAATGCCGGTGGTAGCCGAGGCAGATGTGGTGTTCTTGGCCTTTCACGGTGGCGCAGGAGAAAATGGAGGGATTCAGAGCATATTGGAGACAGTCGGAACCCCTTACACTGGATCGGGCCCGCTGGCAAGTGCACTGGCTATGAACAAGCATATCTCCAAGATGATGTTCCGTCAAGCGGAAATGGAGACTGCTCCCTGGATTCTCCTCTCTGGTGAAGGTTCGGGGGAGATTTCGACTGTTGCCAACAGAGTCGAGATAAACCTGGGATTCCCTTGCGTGGTCAAGCCTAATGCCCAGGGTTCAACTATAGGTTTAACTGTGGTGGAGAGCCGTGAGCAGTTGGGCCGGGCTGTGGAGCTGGCCAGAGAGTACGATCAGCAGGTAATAGTCGAACAATATATCCCTGGTAGAGACTTAACAGTGGCCATTTTGGATGCAGAGCCTCTGCCAGTGGTCGAGATTATTCCCAAGCACCAAGTTTACGATTACACCTGCAAATACACCCAGGGAATGAGCCAATATGTTGTCCCGGCACAGATTTCCCCTAAGCTACAACAGCAGATTAACTCACAAGCTCTAAGGGCTTATCAGATACTTAATTGTAGAGGATATGGAAGAGTGGACTTCCGACTCAGTGCCGAGGGGAGGTTGTTTTGCCTGGAGGTAAACACACTGCCAGGAATGACCCAGACCAGCTTAGTTCCCAAAGCAGCGAAAGCCGCTGGGATCGAGTTTCCTGAATTGGTAGACAGGATAGTTAAACTGGCCTTTCAAAAACACAGATAGTTACAGTAACCGTTGTTCAAGATTTGACAGGATTTGCATTAGAGGACAACAGTAGAGAAGCCGAGTTGTTCCGTGGACTTCGGCACTGCCTTCTTGGTATTCCCAAATTTTTGTTTATTGCACCGATCACTAATCACCACTCACCAAGGGAAGTATCTATATGCTTCAGCTCTACAATACTCTGACTAGAAAGAAAGAGGTGTTCAGGCCCATCGAAGAGGGCAGAGTAGGGATCTATGTTTGTGGCCCTACTGTTTACGACCACGCCCACCTCGGACATGCTAAAAGCTATGTCAACTTCGATGTGGTTGTTCGGTATCTGCGCTACTTAGGCTACCGGGTTCGCTATGTTCAGAATATCACTGATGTGGGGCACCTGTTGGATACTGGTGAAGATAGGATTCTGAAAGGGGCGGCCAGGGAGCGAGTGGAGCCTATGGAGTTGGTGGAAAAGTACACCCGAAGTTACTTTGAAGATATGGATACCCTCAACGTGGAGCGTCCTAATATCTCTCCCCGTGCCAGTGCTCATATACCTGAACAGATTGAACTAATCAAGACGTTGATCCGTAAAGGTTACGCTTATGAAGTCAATGGTTCGGTATATTATTCGGTGGAGAAGTTTTCTGAGTATGGAAAGCTTTCTGGCCGACGGATTGAAGAGTTGAGAGAGGGAACAAGGATAGAGTCCAATCCAGAGAAACGCCATCCAGCGGATTTTGCTCTGTGGAAACGGGCCCAGCCGGGACACATTATGCGTTGGCCCAGTCCTTGGGGGTGGGGCTATCCTGGCTGGCATATTGAATGCTCAGCTATGGCTATGAAGTATTTGGGAGAGAGTTTTGATATCCATGGTGGTGGGGTGGAGAATATATTTCCTCACCATGAGTGCGAGATCGCCCAAAGTGAAGCGGCCACAGGGAAACCTTTCGCAAGGTACTGGTTACACAACGGGATGGTGATGATAGGCGGCAGTGAGATGCACAAATCCCTGGGGAATTTTGTCACCCTTAAGGATTTGTTTAAGGCCCACTCGCCTATGGCATTGCGATTTTTTATTCTCAGCGGCCATTACCGCAGTCCCCTGGATTTCACTGATGAGGCCATTTCCTCTGCTGCCAGGGGGCTAGAAAGGCTGCAAAACGCACTTTTCAACATCACTGTAGTTTCGGAAGCAGCAGAGGCAGAGACGGCAGTAGACCAGAGTAGACTCTCGGATCAAGAAAAGCAGTTGCTTGTGGAGGTGAACAGCGCTGAACGAAAATTCCGGGAGGCGATGGATGACGACTTCAACACTGCCTTAGCCCTCAGCCAGCTGTTTGATCTGGCCAAGCAGGCCAATATCGTTGCTCAGATGAAGCCATCTGACTCCCAGCGGGTACTTTTAAAGAGAGCAAAGGGGAAAATTGAGAATATCGCTGGAGTGTTGGGCCTGCAGTTAGAGACTGGGAAAAGGGCGAACTTGGAAGGTATCACGGGTCAGTTAGTAGACCTGTTAGTGGAACTGAGGGAGGAATTACGCCGGAATAGACAATGGTCACTGGCGGATAAGATTCGGGATAGCCTGAACGGGCTGGCAATTACAGTAGAAGACCGTCCTGAGGGGACAGTGTGGAGGTGGGTGGGTGGTGAAAAAAATTTTGAATAAATCCTCAAATTTTCCCTTGACAAATAGGGAATGGATGTTTATATTTAGAGTTTACGAATTTTGCCGATGTAGCTCAGTTGGCCAGAGCGGCTCACTTGTAATGAGCAAGTCGGGGGTTCGAATCCCTCCATCGGCTCTGCGGAGGGGTTCCCGAGCGGTCAAAGGGGGCAGACTGTAAATCTGCTGGCGATGCCTTCGGA
>CAZQSC010000016.1:0-20866 GCA_964595705.1 uncultured bacterium
TAGAGGAGCAGATGAGGGAAATCAGTGATCGGCTGCTGGTGACTACCGATGATGGTTCCTATGGAATGCATGGATTTGTCACAGATGCCCTGGAGAAATTGATAGCCGATGGATTGAACATCGACCGAGTAGTGGCTGTCGGCCCGGTGGTTATGATGAGCGCTGTCTGTTTCATCACCAAGAAGGAAGGTATCCAGACTATTGTCAGCTTGAACCCTATTATGCTGGATGGCACAGGAATGTGCGGCGCCTGTCGGATTACCGTGGCTGGACAGACCAGATTCGCCTGTATTGACGGTCCCGAATTCGACGGCCATCAGGTGGATTTTGAGGAATTGCTGAGAAGGCAACGGATGTATCTACAAGAAGAGAAAATAGCCCTGGAAAGAGAGAACCCGGATAAATAGATCGCAGCATCTTGGCACACTTTTTCATAGATGCTTGTGAGATTCTCTATGACAGAGATAACAGTCGCATGGCTTTATGCCTGCCCGTTGGGCCAGATCCACCCCAACGCGCCTGCAAAGGGATGGGGATGCAACCTACATGAATTTGTGAGACTAAGGCCTTAGATCTGGGGGCAAAAAGGGGTCATAAGCTTTAAGTTTCTGGTTCCATATAAAATAGCTTGGCAGCTGCCTTTTGGACTTGACAATTTTCTAAATTTGTATATTTTTACCTGAAATAGAAAAAGTTAGAGTAAGTTTAAGCCCAAGGTTATTTTAGTCTTAGGGAGTGACTTTGACTAAAAACAGAGGCATATCTGCAACCAGGGAGCCGATGCCCAAGCAGGAAGCCAAGCTAAGGGTGAAGAATTTCAATGAGGTGGCCTTAGGCTATTCTCCCCAGCAGGCGGTCAAGGAAGCGAGTCGCTGCCTCCAATGTAAGAAGCCCTCCTGTATCTCCGGTTGCCCAGTTAATATAGATATCCCTGAATTTATAAGACTTATAAAAGAGAGGGATTTTGAAGGGGCGTTTTACAAGGTTAAAGAGACTAACAGCCTGCCTGCTATTTGCGGCCGGGTATGCCCCCAAGAGAGCCAATGTGAGAAGCTATGCGTGTTGGGAAAACGGGGAGAGCCGGTGGCGATCGGGAGATTAGAACGGTTTGTTGCCGATTATGCCTTACAGAAGGGAAAAATTAAAGTAGGAAAGGTTGCCAAGTCCAATGGAAAGAGAGTGGCAGTAGTGGGCTCTGGGCCAGCGGGATTAACAGTGGCTGGAGACTTGGCAAAAATGGGATATGAAGTCACTGTATTCGAGGGACTTCACAAACCTGGCGGGGTCTTAGTCTACGGTATTCCGGAGTTTCGTCTTCCAAAGGCAATTGTTCAACAAGAGATCGATTCCATCGGTAGGCTGGGCGTCCAGATAAAGACCAATATGGTGATCGGGAAGGTGTACACTGTTGACGAGCTTCTCCAGAACGGGTTTGATGCTGTATTCATAGGAAGCGGGGCCGGATTGCCTCGCTTTATGCATATCCCAGGGGAGAACCTCAACGGCGTCTATTCTGCTAACGAATATCTCACCCGCACCAATTTGATGAAGGCCTATCTGTTTCCGGAATACGATACCCCGATCAAATCTGGACGCAGGGTGGCAGTTATTGGGGGGGGCAATGTGGCGATGGACTCGGCCAGAACGGCCTTAAGGCTGGGTGCTGAGAAGGTATTTAATATCTACCGACGCTCAAGGGCGGAGATGCCTGCCCGGGCCGAAGAGATAGAAAATGCTGAAGAAGAGGGCGTTGAGTTCATCTTCTTAAGCGCTCCAGTTAGGATCATCGGCGATGAGGAAGGCTGGGTGAGGGCAATAGAATGCGTGCGAATGGAACTTGGAGAACCAGATGAATCAGGCAGAAGACGACCTGTCCCACTGCCAGGCTCAGAATACACTCTCGACGTTGACACTGTAGTGGTAGCCATCGGCACAGATGTCAACCCTATCATCCCCTCTACCACCCCAGACCTGGAGAGAAACCAGCGGGGGTACATTATCGCCTCCCAAGAGACTGGACAGACAAGTAAGCCGGGGGTATTTGCTGGTGGAGACATTGTGACCGGCTCTGCCACAGTGATCTCAGCCATGGGAGCGGGAAAAAAAGCAGCCTTAGCCATACACAAATATCTTTCTAATCAAAAGGGTGAGCAAAGATGAAGATATATCTGGAAGAGCTCTCTGAAGAGGTTAATCGGTTCAGTTTCATCAACTCTGCCTCTGAATTGAACCTGGAAGAGCCAGAGATTACCTATCTGACTCCGGTTTCCACCCAACTGCAGGTGGTGAAGAACTCAGAGACCCTTTTTCTCACCGGCACCGTTTCGGCCAGAGTGAAGATGGAATGTGCCCGCTGCCTGGAGTGTTTCCAGACAGACCTACAGTCGGAATTCGAGCTGATATTTCGCAGAAAAAGGCCTGTCGCAGGGAATAAACCCGAAGTTGAGCTTTCTAAGGAAGATCTAATAACTTTTGAATATGAAGGGGAGGTCATCGACCTGCACGATCGGATAAGGGAAACCATCCTGCTGGCTATCCCGATAAAACCTCTCTGTTCGCAACAGTGCAGAGGCTTGTGCCCGATATGTGGACAGAACCTAAATGAAGGGGAGTGCGGCTGTCAGCAGAGGCTCTCCTCTTCCAAATTTTCTGAACTCTGCAGCTTGAGCTTCGATTAACCATAATTCATTAAGAAGGGGGTTTAAATTGGCACTTCCCAAGAGAAAGGTATCAAAATCCAGAAGAGATAAAAGGAGAAACCATTGGAAACTGGTAGCTCCGAATGTAGTGAGTTGCCCTCATTGCAGTCAACCTAAGCTGCCCCATAGGGTGTGTCCTAACTGCGGTTACTACAGGGAACGAGAAGTAATTGTATTTGAGGAAGGCTGAATTCTACTTGGTTTGAGAGTTTTTTGGGGGGAGCAATGAGAATCGCTTTAGATGCAATGGGAGGAGATAATGCTCCTGATATTCTGGTAGAGGCGGCTGTTCAGGTTCTCCAGAGCAATAGGGATAATCTGGAGATTCTGCTGGTGGGGGACAGGGCTCTTCTGGAGAGAAGACTTCCTTCAGGGCGACCATCTGGCCTCTCCATTGTCCATGCCCCGGAGAAAGTGGAGATGCAGGAGTCTCCTACTGCGGTACTGAGAAAGAAAAAGAGCTCCTCTATAGCTGTAGCCACCCGACTTCAGAAGCAAGGGGAGGCAGATGCCTTTATCAGCGCTGGAAATACTGGAGCAGTGGTGGTCTCTTCACTGCTCACTTTGGGGGCAGTAGAAGGTGTGAGCCGGCCTGCCATAGCCTCTCCTTTTCCCAGCAAAACGGGTATCTGTACGGTCCTGGACACCGGGGCTAATGTTGACTGTAAGCCAGAGAACCTGTTGCAGTTCGGGATTATGGGCAGCCTCTATGTGAGTCATATTTTTGGGATTAAAAAACCTAAAGTTGGATTGTTAAGCATAGGGGAAGAAAGCTCGAAGGGCAATAGCCTTACCCTCGAGGCCTACCGATTGCTCTCTGAGTCTGAGCTTAATTTCATCGGAAATATCGAAGGGCGAGATGTGCTCAGAGGCACAGTGGATGTAGTTGTATGCGACGGGTTTGTCGGTAATGTCATCTTGAAATTCACAGAGAGTATCTTCGAAATGGTCTCCTCTACTATAGGTACAAGCACCAGAACCAACCTATTCGGCAGAATAGGGACTTATTTTCTCAAATCAGCCTTCAATAAGTTAAGGCAAGAGCTGAACTATGAGGAATACGGTGGTGCCCCTCTGTTAGGAGTACAGGGGGTCACTATTATCTGCCATGGAAGTTCCTCGGCCAAGGCTATTAGGAATGCAATAAAGGTTGCCGGAAGACTGGTGCAAGATCGGATCAATGAGTGTATCAAAAATCAGTTAAAAGGGGAAGCAAATGGCCGGAAGAAGCCATCTTAAGAGAACACAGATTGTAGGCACTGGATCGGCAGTTCCCGAAAAAGTCCTGACAAACTTTGACTTAGAGAAAATGGTGGACACCTCCGATGAGTGGATCAGAGTGCGGACAGGGATTCAGCGGAGACACATTGCCGACGAGAAGACCACCAGTGCAACACTGGCTTCCGAGGCTGCCCAGAAGGCGCTGAAAGACGCAGGGCTGAGTGCCCAGGACATTGACTTCATCTTAGTAGCCACTGTCACCCCAGATATGCCTTTTCCCGCCACGGGTTGTCTTGTGCAGGAGAGCTTAGGGGCCACAAAGGCTGCTGCTATGGACCTCAGCGCCGGCTGTTCCGGTTTTATCTATGCCCTCTCCTTAGCGGATGCATTAATTCGTTCTGGCAATGGTGAGAACATTCTGGTCATAGGAGTAGAGACCTTATCTAAGATCACGGATTGGACTGACAGAAACACCTGTGTGTTATTTGGGGATGGAGCTGGAGCTGTGGTGCTGACCCCCACTGAGGAAGAGGGAAAAGGGCTAATCGCCAGTCATGCCCGAAGCGACGGCTCTCTGGGAGCACTTTTGATGCTACCTGGGGGTGGTTCTAAGAATCCCACTTCGCTTCATACCGTAGAGCAGAGGATGCACTTCATAAAGATGAATGGACATGACCTGTTTCGTCCGGCTATCCTTTCTATGGTTGAAGCTGCACTGTGTGTGCTTGAGAAGGCAGGGTTGAGCTCTGAACAGGTTGATTTACTCATCCCTCATCAGGCCAACTTGCGTATCATCGATGCAGTGGCCAAAAAACTTAAGCTCCCACCGGAAAAAGTCTATGTTAACCTCCATGAATACGGCAACACATCTGCTGCCTCCATTCCCATTGCCTTAGATGAAGCCAAACGAAAAGGTATTCTTAAACCTGATAATCTGGTGTTAATGGTGGCCTTTGGAGCTGGCCTCACCTGGGGGGCAGCACTGCTGAGGGTTTGAGGCGGAGCTTCGTTAGGAGAGCTATGGGAAAAACAGCCTTTATATTTCCTGGACAGGGCTCCCAATACATAGGAATGGGAAAGCAACTCTGCGACAGTTTCCAGTCGGCTCGCAGGGTATATGAAGAGGCAAGCGATTTACTTGGGTTTGACCTAAAAGAGGTTTGTTTCCAAGGACCAGAGGAGAGGTTGAAAGAGACAAGGTATACCCAGCCTGCGGTCTTTGTGACCAGCATTGCCCTCTGCTCTGTTCTGGAGGATAGGAAGATTGCTCCTCAGGTTGTTGCCGGGCACAGCTTGGGTGAGTACTCGGCATTAGTGAAAGCGAGGGTATTAGAATTTCCCGATGCCCTCAGAACAGTGAAGATTCGTGCTGAGCTAATGCAGCAGGTAGAGGAAGAAACTCCGGGGAGAATGGCGGCGATCATAGGGCTTCCTGCCGACAAAGTAGCTGAGATCTGTGAGGCGGCCAGCTCCTTGGGCCCGGTTGTGCCGGCGAATTTTAACTCCCCTGAGCAGATTGTGATTTCCGGGGCAGCCTCCGCGGTAAAGGAAGCAATGAAGTTGGCCCAACAGAAAGGGGCCCGAAGGGTAGTCCAACTGCAGGTAAGAGGGGCCTTTCACACCTCCTTTATGGAGACCGTAGCCACCAAGCTGAAGGAGACGCTCTCTGTTTTACTCTTGAAAGAGGCGAAAATTCCCGTTGTCTGCAATGTGACCGCCGAGGAGACGACCGATCCAGAGGAGATTCGGAGGTTATTAGTGAAACAGCTTACCCATCCGGTCAAATGGAATCAGTCGATGCAGAGAATGGTTGCTCTGGGAGTTGACAGAGTAGTCGAGGTGGGACCAGGTAGGGTTCTCTGCGGACTGATGCGAAGGATAGACCGCACAGTAGAGGCTCTGAGTGCTGAACAGATTGTCAGAAATGAAGCTTAGACCAGAATTTCGATGGAGCAGAAAATGATGAGAGGACTACAGAATAAGATTGCGATAGTGACCGGAGCAGGCCAGGGCATTGGTCAGGCAATAGCCGTGCGACTGGCCCAAGAGGGGGCTGAGGTGGCCGTCTCTGATATCAACCTTCAGACCGCTGAGCAGACGGCCTCCCAGATAAGGCAGATGGACAGAAGAAGTCTGGCTTTAAAAGTGGATGTGGCTAACTTCGAAGATGTACAGGCAATGGTGGAGAAGAGCACCGAGGAATTTGGTCGGGTTGACATCTTGGTTAACAACGCCGGGGTAACCAAAGACAATCTTTTGGTGAGGATGACCCAGCAGCAGTGGGACTGGGTGATTTCCGTTAACCTCAAGGGTGCTTTCAACTGCACAAAGGCAGTTGTCCCTCTTATGATGCGGAACAGATATGGGAGGATCATTAACATAGCTTCGGTAATCGGTTTGGTAGGCAATGCCGGACAGGCCAATTATGCCGCTTCAAAGGCTGGGATTATAGGCTTAACTAAATCTGCTGCCAAGGAGTTGGCATCCAGAGGGATAACTGTCAACGCCGTGGCTCCCGGATATATCCAGACAGAAATGACCGAGAGGCTTCCGGAACAGGCCAAGGAGGCTTTCCTGAAGACAATTCCTCTGCAGCGGGCGGGATTACCTCAAGATGTGGCAGGGGTAGTTGTCTTCTTAGCCTCTGAGGACGCCTCTTATATAACCGGACAGGTGATTAACATCGACGGAGGGATGGTCATGTAAGAAATTGAAAAGGCTGAGAATTGGTAATTGGTAAAATGGTAACTAATAACTAATGACTGCTGACTAATGACTACTCAAGAACAGGAGGTAATGCAAATGAGTATTGAAGAAAGAGTGAGAGATCTGATAGTGGATCAATTAGGTGTTAACCCAGAGCAAGTGACCCCTGAGGCTGCTTTTGTAGATGATTTAGGGGCTGATTCTTTGGACACAGTGGAATTGGTAATGGCCTTTGAGGAGGAATTTGGCATTGAGATTCCAGACGAGGAGGCTGAGAAACTGTTGACCGTTGGAGATGCTATAAAGTATCTCAAGGAACATCCAAAAGTGAGTGGAGAGTCTTAATGAGAAGGGTGGTCATCACCGGCCTCGGTGTGCTTGCCCCTAATGGTTCTGACCCCAATGAATTTTGGAATTCTCTCTCCGAAGGGAGGAGCGGGATAACGAAGATAACCAGATTTGATCCCTCAGACTATCCCTCCCAGATTGCCGGAGAGGTGAAAGGGTTCGATCCGCTTGCCAGTCTGGGCAAGAGGGAGGCCAAGCGGATGGATCTGTTCACGCAATATGCAGTCCATACCGCTTTAGCGGCAGTGGCAGATGCTGGCTTGGATGTTGGCCATGATGCAGAGAGAGTGGGGGTGATCTATGGTTCTGGCATAGGTGGCACCATCACCTTTGAGGAGCAGCATGCCAACTTACTTCAGAAAGGGCCTCGAGGTGTAAGTCCGTTTTTTGTGCCTATGCAGATCATCGATATGTCTGCGGGGATGATCTCCATCGTCCTGGGGGCAAAGGGGCCCAACTACTCTACTGTTTCTGCTTGTGCCTCTGGTGCCCATGCCATTGGTACTGCCTTCCGGATGATACAGCACGGCGATGCCGATGTGATGGTGACCGGCGGGGCTGAGGCCTCTATCACCCCTATGTCCCTGGGGGGATTCTGTGCTATGAAAGCCTTGTCGACCAGGAATAGTGCACCAAGCAAGGCAAGCCGCCCCTTTGACGCCCAGAGAGATGGTTTTGTCCTGGCTGAGGGAGCGGGAACCCTGATTCTGGAAGAGCTAAGTCACGCCCAATCCAGAGGGGCCAGAATCTACGCCGAGGTTGTGGGGGTTGGCTTCACCGCCGATGCCTACCACATAACCGCTCCTTCATTGGATGGAGAAGGAGAGGCCAGGGCAATGGAGATAGCCCTCAAAGAGGCCAACCTCGACCCCCAGGATGTTGACTATATAAATGCCCATGGCACCTCCACGAAACTGAATGATAAGACTGAAACTATGGCGATCAAATCGGTATTCGGTGAGTATGCCTATAAAATCGCCATCAGTTCAACTAAGTCTATGACGGGTCACACCCTGGGAGCCGCCGGGGCGATTGAACTGATAGCCACCGCTCTGGCTATGCAAAACGCTACCGTACCACCGACTATTAACCATGAATACCCAGACCCAGAGTGTGATCTGGACTATACTCCTAACAAGGCCAGAAGGCTGGATATAAATGTCGCACTGTCCAATTCATTTGGCTTTGGTGGACACAATGCAGTGATAGTCATCAGAAAATGCTATAGTTAGCCGTAAAGGACAAAAGAGAAAAACACTGGGAATAGACCTCTGGTCTCCGCTGTTTCCCTTCCGGCGAGGATTCAAATGAAGCAGGCAATCAAAGACAAAAGCTCAGGGAACAGGTCCTTCTTCTCTTTTGTCCTTTATTTTTTAAAAAATAGAATATTCTACCCTTTTCGTAGGCCCTCTGAGGGGAAACTTCAGCAGTTGCAGAAAAAGATCGCCTACCGCTTCAAGGAGATTAGACTGCTGAAAACGGCGCTAAAGCACCGCTCTTATACCCACGTTTCGGGTGAGAAAGCAGTGGAGTCTAACGAACGGCTGGAATTTCTGGGAGATGCGGTGCTGGGATTGGTAGTGGGAGAATATCTTTATCAAAGATTTCCCCACCGACGAGAGGGAGAACTTAGTCAACTGAAATCCCATTTGGTCAGCAAGGCGGTTTTGAGTGAGAAAGCGGCTGAGATTGGTCTGGATGGCTATCTGTTTCTTTCGGGACCAGAGGTACTCTCCAACAGTGAGGGACGAGCTTCGATCATCACCGATGCTTTTGAGGCTTTAATAGGGGCTATCTATTTAGATGGTGGGCTGGATGCTGCCCGCCGATTTCTGAGACGTCAACTGCTCTCCGCTTCAGGGAATTTCACCCTACCCAGAGAACACCCTAATTTCAAGAGTATGTTGCTTGAATATAGCCAGGCTAAGGGTAAGGGGTCCCCTCACTATGTACTAAAAGCCCAGGAAGGTCCTGACCATCAGAAGCTTTTCACTGTTGAGGTCTTTATACAGAGAGAAAGCCTGGGGAGAGGAAAAGGACACAACAAAAAGGAGGCAGAACAGGCAGCCGCCAGAGAGGCTTTGGAGAAACTGGGAATATTAGAAAAGGATTAGACTTTGATAGACTCGTAAAAAGTCCAGAGTATTCCCTCTCCCTTGAGGGTGAGGGTGTCCCCTTCCCTACAGGGGAGGGGAAATGCAACTTTTTACGAACGAATCAAACTTTGTAGTGGAATCTCGAAGGTGCCTCAGAGCGAAGTTAGTTACTGGTGACTGGTTAGTAGATCTCCAGTTCACTAATTACCAGTTCTCCAAGACTTAAGAAGGCATTATCAAAATCGGCATTGAACCGTTCCAATCTGGCTTAGGAAGGAGGTAGGATGGACTATTTACTCTCTGAAGATCAGATAATGATCAGAGATACTTGCAGGCAGATCGCTCAGGAGAAGATAAAACCGGTGCGTGCTCATTACGATGAGACCGGGGAGTTTCCCTGGGAGATAGTGAAGGTTCTGGCCCAGGCGGGGGTTTTTGGGCTCCATATCCCGGAGAAGTACGGAGGTTTTGGAGGTGGTCTTCTGGAGATGGCCATTGCCACTGAGGAGCTTAGCCGGGCTTGTGGGGGTATTGCCCTATGTTTTGCTGCTTCAAGCCTGGGCTCTTTTCCCATTCTACTCTTCGGCACTGAAGAGCAGAAGCAGAGGTATATTCCACCCTTGGCAGCTGGAGAGAAACTGGCTGCCTTTGCCCTCACCGAGGCCGGTGCAGGTTCAGATGCCGCTGCTATACAGACCACTGCAAGAAAAGATGGCGATTTCTATGTGCTGAATGGGACAAAACAGTGGATCACTAACGGCGGTGAGGCAGAGATATACACGGTCATTGCGATGACCGACAAAAGTAGAGGTAGTCGAGGTGCCACCGCTTTTGTCGTGGAAAAAGGAACAGAGGGTTTTTCCTTTGGTAAGAAGGAAAATAAGATGGGCATTCGAGCCTCTGCTACCCGGGAGCTGGTATTCACAGATTGCCGGATACCGAAGGAGAATGTTTTGGGAAAAGAAGGGCAGGGATTCCTTATTACTATGAGAACCTTTGACTACACCCGTCCGGGCGTGGCTGCCCAGGCAGTGGGAATAGCACAGGGGGCCTTAGACGAAGCAGTAACCTACGCCCACCAGAGGGTACAGTTCGGCAAACCGATCTCCTCTTTTCAGGGGATTCAATTCATGTTGGCAGATATGGCCACTCAACTGGAGGCAGCACGAGCCTTGGTTTATTCCGTTGCCCGGATGATTGACTCTGGTGCAAAGAGCTTCTCTAGGGAGTCCGCAATGGCCAAAGTGTTTGCCTCTGATGTGGCGGTGAGAGTGACCACCGATGCAGTGCAGGTCTTCGGCGGCTATGGCTATATGAAGGAATACCCGGTGGAGAAGATGATGCGGGATGCTAAGATAACTCAGATCTATGAGGGAACAAATCAGATACAGCGGCAGATTATCGCCTTAAACCTGATTAAAGAACTGGCAAGAAAGAGAGGGTGAATAGGGAGGCTTCTCTTTGCAAAAAGAAAGCTGCGAAGCGTAGATGTAAACTCTGATTGATTCGTAGAAAGTCCCTTCTTGTCATGTTCAGTCTGCTAAAGTACCTCAAAAGTTGGTGCAGTTCATCCAGAGATCAGACTTTCTTCTCCGTTCGGGATGGCAGTTTTGCTGCTTCTTAGATGCTGTCGAACAATAGAGGTGCTGCCAGCATTGCGGGCTCACTTCAGGCATCCATTTCTGTCGCAGGGCTCTCCAAAATCCGATTCGTCGGCGTCTGCGGACGCCTCCAATATCTGTTGCCAAGGCAGAGTGGACGACGTTTTCTCGTGAATAGGCCTTTTTGATGGGACATTCTTACGAATCCATGAGTTTTCGTGTCTTCATTCGTGAAGAAGTTCAGTGTAGCTGAACTAACGTAAAAAGGGGGAAAAGACCGATGCAATTTAGCAGATTTCCTCGGGTGAGGCTGGCGAACCTGCCCACTTGTTTAGAAGAGATGCCCAATCTCTCCAAAGTTCTGGGCGGGCCCAGACTGTTTGTTAAACGCGACGACAGCACCGGCTTAGGGTTTGGTGGCAATAAGGTGCGTAAGTTAGAGTTTCTAATGGGAGAGGCATTGGCGAGGAAGGCCGACACGGTCATTACCACCGGAGGGGTGCAGTCCAACCACGCCCGTCAGACTGCCGCTGCGGCCGCCAAACTGAATCTGAAGTCCATTTTGGTGCTGCGAGGAGAAGAGCCAAACCTGTATAAAGGTAACTTGCTTCTGGATACCATCCTGGGGGCAGAGGTGAGGTTTGTTCAAACCTCCAATTCAGAGGAAACCGACCGAATAGCCTACCAGATAGCCTCTCAGATAGAAGCAGACGGAGGGATTGCTTATATGATCCCCACAGGCGGCAGCGTCCCCACCGGCTGTCTGGCATATGCCGCTGCTGCCTTAGAGATAGTGACCCAGATTAAAGAAAAAGGGATAGAGATTGACTATGCTGTAGTAGCTAACGGCTCCGGCGGCACTCAGGCTGGGTTGACCTTGGGCTTCAAGGCGTTGCACAGCGGCATCAAGGTGATCGGGATAAGTGTAAGCCAGCCAAAACAGGAGCTTAAGCGCAGAATATTACAATTGGGAAACCAGACGGCGGAGAAGCTGGGGATCGATACAGCGCTTGACGAGGAAGATGTTGTAGTTTACGATGAGTATGTTGGTCAGGGATATGCCATTCCCACCAGAGAGTGCGTAGAGGCAATAAAATTGTTGTCCCGCACAGAAGGGCTTTTCCTCGACCCTGTCTACACTGGTAAGGCAATGGCAGGGCTGATCGATCTGATTAGGAAGGGTGTATTGAGAAAAGGTGAAAATGTCCTCTTTATGCACACCGGTGGCACTCCGGCCCTGTTTGCCATGGAGGAGATCTTTCAGTAGCTCCCCGGGACAAACCAGGTCTCTGATGGGAGTCACATCACGGGTTAGGGTTTGTTATTGCTTCTGTTAACTACGGTCACTTTCTCAGCCTATGCCGCCGGTTGGGAGGACCTACCGGTCAGGAAGGGTTGGTTGGAACTCAACCAAATGGTAATTATGCGTCAGGGGGAGAAAAATGTGGAACAGATCTATATGGAAAATATCGGCATTTGTATGTGCTGTGATGATGGTTGCTGGCGCCATAGTTATCGGTACAGATATAAAGAGCGCCCTATGCTCTCCGGGGCAAAGTGCAGCCGGAGAGAATCTAAAAACTTCAAGAACAGCAATCCCAGAGGCAACTGTAAAAATAGCTTCAGTAGCCCTATCGGTTGCTGATGAGGAAATACCTGCGTATCCAGGTGCAACCCAGAGCCAGGTGCCGGATAGTTTGAGACTGAAGTTGAACATAGTCGATACTCTCAACTGCGAAGGATATCTTACTGAAGCGGCGCCAGAAGAGGTAATGGACTGGTACCAAGAGCATATGGGGGATTGGGTGCTCGATCATGAGGCGAGCTTCTCACCACCGGACTTCCCTGAAGTGCTTATCCTCATGCACTACTACAAAAAAGGCGAAGATGGGGCCTTTATTTTTGCTCGAGGCGGTTTTATGGATAAGACACTGATTGGGATCGCCACTGGCCCCTGGACAGTAGTTCAACAGTGCGGCGGATATGAAGGGCCTCCCACAGAAGGTGAGATGATGAATTTCCGTTATCCTATTGATTTAGATGATATTGACTACGAGGGAGGCGGTATAGGTCCTTTTGGTATGCACGCTGGCGACCACTCCGAAGGGTTGGATCACATTTGGGTGTATTGCAAGTCAGCCCAGACTCCCGCAAGGGCTACGGCCGACGGAGTGGTAGAATACATCAGTGGAGGTCCAGGGAAGTGGCAGGTTATCGTCAAGCACAGCGAGCGGTTCAAGAGCGAATATTACCTCCTGAATGAAATTTTAGTTCAAGAAAACCAGGAGGTTACAAAAGGCGATACCATAGGCTATCCCATACCAGTCGAAACGTGGGTACCCACCCATTTCTTTGACTACTGGCTAATGGACATGAGCAAAAACGACGGCGTCTGGGTATATCCAGACGAACAGATGGGTAGTCGTGTATCTTTGTACGAATACCTGGAACCGGAGTGGAAAGAGGTGATAGAGAACGCCTATCTTGAAAATATGTACAACCCGTACAAATACGAGGGTAAAAAGGTCGGCGTCTTTAACCCCTATGAACCAGATTTGACTAACGAGATTTTCGTTCACCGGGGTAACGAAGGCACTCCGGTAGGTGTATGGATCTCATTTGAAGAGAAGAAAGAAGGTATACCCTCTATAGTAACCATCCTAAAAGTGGATAACGAGTTTTACTCTGGATATCGCTTCATTTTCAACCTTGGGGAGGGCCAGACAAGAGAAGGAAGTTGTGAGATCAACAATGAGACCGGGGAGATTACATTTGATGTCGAGTTTCCCGAGCCCGAAGCGACGACCTATTATGGTATCTTTAAGGTAACTGAGGGCCAGCGCGATCTACTCCGTCTGGAGTATCGTGAAGACTCACGTCCTTCACATTTCTCCGATAATGCCCTGAATTTCGTAATACGATCACAGAGACAGCCAGCAATAGAGATGAGCGAGGAGAACATCCCCCCTGAGGAGCCATCTGAACCTTCACCCTCAGATAGCGCTACTGATGTGCCTATAGACGCTAATCTCAGTTGGATAAGTGGAGATGCCAACATTGCGGATGTGGTTACCTATGATGTGTATTTTGGAATAAGTGAAACTCCATCTCTGGTTTCCTCTGGACAGTCGGCACAGACCTATGACCCAGGCCCATTAAGCTATAATACCAAGTATTATTGGAAAATAGTTGCTAAAGACCTTCGCGGGGCAATAACTGAAGGACCTACTTGGAATTTCACTACTGAAAAGAAGGCAAATAAACCGCCAGTGGCTTCATTTACCTACACCCCAGAGGTTCCACTTGTGGACCAAATGATAACTTTCGATGCCTCTTCTTCATACGATCCAGATGGGACAATTGTAAAGTATGAATGGGACTTTGGTGATGGGACGGAGAAGCAAATCGGAATGTCTCTGATTCACTCATATTCCACGGCAGACAACTATATGGTTACTTTAACGGTGACCGATGATGACGGTTTGACAAGCGCCACAGCCCAGGAGATCGCTGTTTCCCAGGCTTACTCATTGGCAGATGACCTTGTCTTTGATTTCTCCGAGACTCAGTTTCACTTCGTTGACCCCCTGGAAAGCTGGTTTGTGTTCAAATTTAAGGTTACTAACGCGGGGACAAAGAATCTTCTTCTCAGCTCTCGCTGCTCCTGTAATATAGGGAATGAGGTGGTTGGACTGCCCATCTTAGCACCGCAGGGACAAACACCACTGGGACCCGGGGAATCCATGTGGATCAAGGTCCTTCCCGTAGGAGGGAATGATTGCGGGTATGATCCTAATATCTTGCAAACGGTTATTCGCACCCTCCATATAGAGATTCAAGATAATAATGCCAATTATTGCCCCTGGGAGCGGAACCAAGTTACAATAGACAAGGAAATCCAGATAGAGGTAGTTAATCGTGAGACGCTGGGGGGTGATGTGCTCATCCAGGGCATAGTAGTGGATGGGGAGGGCAGTCCCATTCCCTATGCACAGATCGATCTTGGTGGACATGGAGCAAAGGTTCCCATAGCATGCGATGACGGCGGTCACTTCTCCTATTCCATCGCTCAAGTCCCTGTCTATTTTCTAATCGCTCATCAAGATGGTTATCGTCCGGTGACTATCGAGATCGACGGTAGCAATGTTCAGGACTTTTACACCATAACGCTTGTGAAAGAGCCAAACCCGCTCTCCGTAAGTTCCTCTCTGTTAACGAAGGTAACAGGGAATATAGGATTCTGGCGATGTGCTGCCACTGCCGATGAAAGTAAGCTGTTGCTGGTCAATGGCATGGAGAACTGGGAGGATGAAAGCCTCAAGGACCAATCGAAGTTATACCTTCTAGATACAAATACTGGTGAGGTTCTGTGGACCCATGACATGGGGTGGGAATCCTGGTCGGCTGATATCACCGATGACGGCAGGTATGTGGTTTTCGGCACAAAACTTGAAGGTTTCCAGACCGGACCCGAGGGATTTGTCAATTACATCCGATTACTTGACGGAACGGATGGCTCTCTCATCTGGGAAAAGAAAATCACCACCGAGAACTTTCCAGCCACTACGACGGGTGAATTTTATACTCGTGGCGTGAAATTCTCCCACAACGGCGAGTATATCTTTGTCCCCATACACTGTGAATACGGCTATCTTCTGAACCGCTCGGATGGTTCCATCAAATGGCATAAATGGGTGGGACAGAACATTCGAGAGGTCATCTTTACGCAAGATGACCAGTATGTTTATATTCCATCCGGCAGCGGCTGGCTGTATAAGCTCAGGGTTGAGAATGGCTCTGAAGTGTGGAAGCAATGGATTGGCACCTGGGCATATGTCGGCGGTTTCGACCTCTCCCCCGACGAAGAACATATAGCAGTGGGGACGAAGGTAGGTTATCTCACCGTTATCAATACCTCGGATGGTTCCATAAGATTCACCAGGGATATCCATAATGGACATGCTCACTGCCGTTTCTCTCCCGATGGCACAAAACTGGCGGTGGGAGGAGAGGGCCTGATGATGCTGGATCTCGATGGAAATCTTCTGTGGCGATATTATTCAGAAGGCCAGATCGATATAAGGTTCTCAAAGGATGGTCGTTTCATAACTACCGAAGCTGGCGAGGTTTTTGATGCTCACGGTGCGCTGATCCATGACATTGTGCCCAGTGAACCGCCACCTGGTTGTTACCATCAAGTGGGCTGGCTGAATTCAGAGGGGACACGCTTTCTCTGCGCCCTGAGGGATACACCTGCCTCAGGAAACAACATTATTGAGCTTTACTGCATAGAAACTAATACTCCGCCAACGGAATCAAATCTATCCTCCTCACTGCAGGTAGATTTCGGGGACATCCCTTCGGGGATTTTCCCTCTGGACAAGGGCATAAAGCACCGATTCACTGTCAAAAATACCGGGAACTCCTCGTTAACTGTGGATGTCTGCGTGCAGGAGACGGACACTGGAAAGATCATAAATATCTGGCCTCAGCCTCCCACCCTCTGCCTATCTCCAGGAGAGGAACAGTGGCTGATCGTCCCCTTTCTTTTCGACTACCACCAGGAGGATCTGATCCCAACATTTGGCCTCGGGCAGCACACTTATTCTCTAAAATATACCTTCACTGACCACTACGACCCGTCGAATAAGCTGACGTTGGCGCAGGATTATACATTTACAGTGCTCGATCCGGAAAACATCACGGGAGAGTTCACCGTGCAGGGGAAGGTGGTGGATGAAAACGGTCAGCCCGTTCAGGATGCGAAAGTTGTAATAAGCACAGGAAACTACCAGAGGGAAATGCACACCCCATCGAATGGTACTTTTTCCTTTTCTGTGCCTCCAAATCCACACTGGTGGCTTACCGCATCCAAAGGCGGTTACAAAGATGCTTATGCCTTTAATCTTTCAGATAATTCAGACTATTGTCTAAGACTTCTGCCCCTCTGCAAGGAAGTACCCCGGTACGAACTGAGCAAACAGGTGGTTACTGACATAGGCTTCTGGAAATACGCTGTGGATGGCGATGAGCAGTATATTCTGTTTGCTCAGGGGATGGAGAATTGGGCCAATAGCGATTTAATGGTGGAAAGTAAACTGATGCTTTATACTCTCAACGGCGAAGAGATGTGGGAATATCCCATGGGTGAACAGGCGTGGGGCGCAGATTTGAGTCGAGACGGAAAATACGCCGTCTATGCAAGTTTCGACCATATCCTTCCTTTACCGCAACCTAACATACCGGGCAAAATAGGACTGTTAGATGCTCACACCGGGGGCGTCTTGTGGGAGAAAGAGATTACACCCGACAACTTCCCCCTGGTTTCCAGGGTGCCGTTATATGGTCAAGACAGCAAAGAAGTTCAGTTCTCCCATAATAGCAGTTACATTGCCATCGGAATGGGGCGTGGCGATGTCTTTCTTCTTGACAGGGAAACGGGCAATATTTTGTGGAGTTATCCCACAGAGGGACAGGTGCGCAAGATCATCTTCAGCAATGACGACTCTTTTCTGTACGTGGGAAGCGGCGATGGTAGACTATATAAACTGAGCACCAATAACGGCTCATTACAGTGGGTTACCCACATCTGGGCCTGGCCTTACACCTATGGGCTTGCCCTCTCTCCAGACGAAAGTCTTATTGCCGCTGGGGTTAAGACCGGTGAGGTCTGTGTAGTGAAGACCAGTGATGGTACCCGGTTATGGGACTACGATTTAGGTATCATGTGTGTCCGCTGGGTCCAGTTCTCACCAGACGGCACAATGCTTGCCGCAGGAAGTGGAGCTCCCGGGGGGACGACAATATTCAATGCGACCAATGGTACCCCCCTTTGGAGAACCTGTTTCTCCGGCGCCGGAATGTTCACCTCCGACGGCGAATACGTGCTTCTCGGTGACGGCCAGGGCAGGCTTTATACTGCTGACGGCACGTTGGTAGCCACCCTTGACCCCGGTTTCGACACGGCTTCTGGCTACTGGAAAGTGGCTTACATCAGCCGCGATAAGTCGAAGATGGTCTTCGCCGCCCGGGATATGGAACCGGGTGGTGTGGGCATTGCCTTCTTTAAGCGTAGACAGACTGGTACTGGCGTATCAGCACCGTCGGCACAGACCGACTTGGCCGCCCATTTCTCCCTGGGCCAGAATTATCCCAACCCCTTCAACTCAACGACCATAATAAAATACTACCTGCCCCACCAGACAAATGTCCTGTTGGAAGTCTATGACATAATGGGGCAGCGGGTTGCTGTGTTGACAGACGGCAAACAGCCGAGAGGAGAGAGGACTGTCCGCTGGGACGCCGGGGATCTGGCTTCAGGGATTTATCTCTATAAGTTGCAGACAGATGGGTTCTGTGAGGTCAGGAAAGCCCTGCTGCTTCGGTGAGACTGAGGATCGGGGTATTAGGTTGACTGAATTTGTCGTTCTGCTAAATTATATAATATATTTATGGAATCGTTGTTTTGACTGCAGGGGCAGGCCCCCGTGCCTGGCCTGATATTGGGCAACCACGGCGGGTTGCTCCTACTAGGTTCAATTAAATCCAGGAGGTGCGAAATTTGAGAGATCTAACCGACATTGCCCTTAATCTGGCAAGACTTAAGGGCGCCAGCTACGCCGACATAAGGATAGTAAGAGGGAAACAAGAGTCGTTGGAGGTGAAAAACGGCTCGCCTGAGCAGATCAAATACAGCGAAAGCTTAGGCTTCGGGGTGAGGGTGATCGTAGACGGGGCCTGGGGCTTCGCCAGCAGTTCCAGGTTGGAAAAAGAGGAGATAGAAAGGGTGACCCAGTTGGCGGTCAGAATCGCCCGGGCCAGTGCTACAGCTAAGATTGCCGATGTGGTATTAAGTCCACTGGAACCTGCCCAGGCAAGCTACAAGACCCCCTTTCTCAAAGACCCCTTTGAGGTTCCGTTGGCCCAGAAGCTGGACCTGTTGCTTGGGGCCGAGGCCCTGCTGCGAAAGGAGCGGGAGGTGAAAGTTGCCCGGGGCTCAATGATAGCTTGGAGGGAGGAGAAGACCTTTGCCAGCACCGAGGGCTCGTTCATCGGGCAGCAGATCCTGCACTGCGGTGCTGGCATAATGGCTACTGCCGTCAGAGATGGCGATGTACAGGTGAGGTCCTATCCCAACTCTTTCCGGGGCAATTTCGCCAGCTCTGGCTACGAATTCATAGAGTCACTACAACTGGCCGAAAACGCCGAGCGAGTCGCCAGCGAGGCAGTGCAACTGCTCGGGGCCGACCGCTGCCCCAGTAAGATCACCACCGTGATCATCGATGGCTCTCAACTGGCGCTTCAGGTACACGAATCCTGCGGCCACCCCATCGAACTGGACCGGGTGTTTGGGACCGAGGCAAGCTACGCCGGCACCAGCTTTCTCACCACCGACAAGCTGGGCAACTTCAGATACGGCTCTCCCATAGTGAACATCGTGGCCGATGCCACCACAGAAGGTGGACTGGGGACGTTCGGCTTCGACGATGAGGGTGTCCCCGCCCAAAGGGTCCAGATCGTCAAAGACGGCATCTTCTGCGGATACCTCACCTCCCGGGAGACTGCCGCCCGGCTGGGCATAAGAAGCGGCGGGGCGATGCGTGCCGACGGCTGGAACCGAATTCCCCTGATCAGAATGACAAACGTGAGCTTAGAACCGGGAGATTGGAAGCTTGAAGATATGATAGCCGACACCGACGAGGGCATCTACTTGGAGACCAACAAAAGCTGGAGTATCGATGAGAAAAGGCTCAACTTCCAGTTTGGCACAGAAGTAGCCTGGGAGATAAAGAGGGGAAAACTGGGCAGGATGCTGAAAAATCCTACCTACACCAGCATAACCCCTCGGTTTTGGGGCTCCTGCGACGCCATAGCCAACCGGGATTACTGGAAGATGTGGGGCACACCTAACTGCGGGAAGGGTGAGCCGGTACAAATAATGCACACCGGCCACGGTGCCTCCCCGGCCAGGTTCCGAAACATACAGGTGGGGGTGATGAAATGATAAACACAGAGAAAACATTGTCATTGTTGAAGAAGGCCCTTGCTCTCTCCGCTGCCGACCAGACGGAGGTGCTGTTCTGGGCCAACGATTCACACCTGACCAGATTTGCCAACAACTGTATTCACCAGAATGTGTCTGAAAAAAACAGATCTCTATCAATAAGGGTGGTATTGGGCAAAAAGATCGGTTCTGCCTCCACCAACCTTCTGGACCCCGAGTCGATCAAAAATACTGTGGCAAAGGCCCTCCAGATAGCACGCAATCAGAAGGACAATCCCCATTTTAAGTCTCTCCCCCCTGCCGGAGGCAACTACGCCTCGGTGGACACCTTCGATGCTGAGACCGCCTCTTTTACCCCTGACCAGAGGGCCCAAATAGCCAGGAAGGTTATCGAGATAGCAAAGAGAAACCACCTTATTGCCTCAGGAGCCCTTTCTACGGGAACCATCCAGGTAGCTGTGGCTAATTCTCTGGGCATACAGGTATGCCAATCCTTCACCCGAGGTGCACTCAAAATTGTGTTTCAGACGCCTGATGGGGCCTCCGGCTACGCCGACTCTTTTTCCGCCAGGATGAGTGAGATCGAGCCGGAACAGATGGCGCATCAGGCAGCCGAGAAGTGCGCCAAGGGCACTCATCCAGCCGACCTCCCCCCGGGCCAATACCCAGTGGTGCTGGAACCTTATGCGGTGGGAGATATGGTGGGATTTCTTGCCTATCTGGGATTCGGGGCCTTAGCAATGCAAGAGGGCAGAAGCTTCATGTGCGGTAGGCTTGGACAAAGAATAACCGGAGAGAACATAACTATCTGGGACGACGGGACCTCCGCCTGCGGTATGCCCCTGCCTTTCGATTTCGAAGGGGTGCCCAAACAGCCTGTCACTTTGATTGAGAACGGCGTCGCCAGAGGGGTGGTGTACGATTCCTACACTGCCGGCCGTGAGGAGGGGAAGACCTCCACCGGGCATGCCCTGCCTGCCCCTAACACATTTGGTCCTGTGCCGTTGAACTTGTTTATGAAAAGCGGCGACTCCAACCTCCAAGAGATGATAGAGTCCACGGAGCGGGGGATCTATGTGACCAGATTCCACTACACCAACCCTCTGGAGCCCGTCAAGGCGGTCATCACCGGAATGACCCGAGACGGCACCTTCCTGATAGAAGACGGACAGATTAAGAACGGGGTGAGAA
>CAZQSC010000017.1:0-20478 GCA_964595705.1 uncultured bacterium
GACTTCAAACTTCTGCGTTTCCGAGGTTTTGCCGAACCCCACTCTATAATCCTCGACTTGGGAGATCTCTCCGGTGCCGAACAGGTCTGGCTAATCTGTTACGGATGGGTCGACTACTCTATGTCTTCAGATAATTTAGCTGCCTATCAGGCCGGCACCGAGCTTCTCTCTCCCTCCTTGCAGGTGAAAGATAAAGAGGGCAAATGGCAAACAGTTATAGAGGATATGGGATTCCCTGCTGGCCTGCCCAAATATATGACTGTCGATCTTACCGGCAAATTCCTCACCCAGGACTACCGAGTGAAGATAACAACCAATATGCCTGTCTATTGGGATCAGATCTTAGTTAGCACCTTCTCGAAGGATACCCCTCTCCGGGTCACCACCCTGCTTCCCTGCCGTGCTGACTTGCATTGGAAGGGTTATCCCAAGCTGGTTTCCACCGGTGAAAGAGAGCCCCTTCGATATGACTACCAGCAGATAGGGAAAACTTCGGACTGGCCGAATATCCCCGGCCACCACGAATGGGAAAGTCCTGGTGGATATTACACTAGATATGGTGATGTAACCCCACTTCTACAGCAAGTCGATGATATGTATGTTATAATGAACCACGGCGACGAGATAACCATAGAGTTCGATGCCGGTTTGGTGCCGGCCTTACCACAGGGTTGGTCACGAGACTTTTTCTTCTATGGCAATGGCTACAATAAGGATGTGGATATAAACAGTGCTTGCTCCTCTACGGTCAGCCCCCTGCCGTTCCACCGGATGAGCAGCTACCCTTATCCTCCAGAAGAAAGCTATCCTTTTGATTTAGAGCATATAGAATACATAGAGGAATACAACACCCGTTGGGTCTCATATCCTATGTCCTGGCGGAAAGGAGAATTACGGAGATAAGGGATTTTTGGCTTGACAGGCTGCATCGTTACGAATATATTTCTTGTTTGGTCTATTTGCCAATCTTTAAATTCAGGGAGGTGTGGAAATGCCAAAGACAAGGGGTTTCGCCCAGGTCTGTTTGGTAAGCAATCCAATCCGGCTGGTGAATGTAACCTCAAGGATAAAATTAGACTTCCAATACACCTCCAGGGATCTCAAGCTGTCCAAAATTTTGGAGACTACAGGCTCCAGGGCAGCTTTTTTTAATTATACCAACAGGTATTTGTTGACTCATAAAAAGGACAAATTGCTTCCTGTTAAATGGACAGATTGTTTAACCAGATAAAGGCGAGGGTGAAAAATCTTGATATTTCAAATACCTTTTTCTTCCCCGGCCCCTTTTCCCCACCAGGGGAGGGGAAAATCTAGTTTTCTACGAATGTATCATAATTTGTGGTTTTTGAGGGCCCTGTAAACCTCAGCGGTAGTGAAGATGACCGAAGCCAACCAGATTGGAGTTGCCCAAGCGAAGAGATCAGGACTGAAGCTGCTGTGGTACCCTTTCAGATCCATTAGGGGAACAGTTGTACTAGTAACTGTTATTATTATTGCTTGTATTTTAGGCAGTATTATCCCACAAAACGCTGGAGAAGAGTTCTATTTATCCAGGTATGGTGTGAGATTATATAGACTACTTCAACTCACTGATATTATTGATCTTTATCACTCTTGGTGGTTTATAACCTTATTATCTCTATTGAGCATCAACTTATTGATATGTACTCTGACCAGGTTTTCACTTAAGCTAACCTCAGTGGGACGGACTCTTGCTCATCTGGGTGCTATCATCATCCTGGTGAGTGTGATAATCAGCACTATCTGGCGTGAGATAGGATTTATGCAAATCTATGAAGGAGAGGCAACAGGGACTCTTTTTGCCAGGGATAAAGCTGGGGGGATGCAACCTAAGCCACTACACTTCAAATTGCGTCTGGACGATTTCTCAATAAAGCACTATAGTGGCGATTTCTCCTCGGCTATAAAAACATACAAAAGCAAAGTGAAGGTCCTCGATAAGGACCAGGTTGTAACAGCCAAAACAATCGAGGTTAATAATCCCCTTCGATATAAAGGATATACCTTCTATCAATATGGTTATGATCACAGAGATTTGAGGTATACAGTGCTCCAGGTGGTCAAGGATCCGGGGGTTCCATCAGTGTACGTTGGATTCGTATTGCTAATGCTGGGGTTGACATTCACATTTGTTGTTGTTCCCTTAACAAAACAGGGCAAGTAGCCTCTGGGGGTCAACATGTTGGACTCCGCAAATCCTGAGGAAGGAAAGCACATTGATAAAGACAATCTATATAAACATGATAAATGTGGCATTTGCTGGGTATTTAATCTCAGTGGTATCTTATGGAATGCACTTAGCTTTTGATAGGAAAAGCTTGAGCATAGTTTCAACGGTAGTATTGGCGTTGGGATTATTGGCCCATACCATTGCCATAGCAGTTAGGTGGCATATGACCGGGCATCCGCCCCTCACCAGTTTGTATGAGTCCATGACTCTGTTCGCCTGGTTAATTGTAGTTGTATATTTAGTAATTGAGTTTCTGCATGAGTTAAGTCTTATGAGGCCATTTGTAGTCTTAGTCGCTTTATTAGCATTGAGCTGCGCATCCCGGCTGGATAGTAGCATTAGGCCTCTGATGCCTGCTCTACAGAGCAATTGGTTAGGTATTCATGTGGTTACAAATCTCCTCGGATATGCATTTTTCGTTGTATCCTTTGTTCTTAGCATAGCCTATCTGGTGATAGTTAGAGGTTCGGCTTCCAGCTCTTCAGCTTTAGTTTCTAAGCTAGGTGCTTCGAGTTACAGGATTATCTCCTTGGGGGTTTTGTTCCTGGCTCTTGGAATAATCACGGGTTCTGTTTGGGCTGAGCAGGCCTGGGGAAGTTATTGGAGTTGGGACCCCAAAGAAACCTGGGCTTTGATCACTTGGCTCATTTACGCTATTTACCTTCACCTTCGGCTCATCCCTGGTTGGCGTGGCAGAAGGAGAGCTTGGTTAGCAGTAGTTGGGTTCTTATCCGCCATTTTTACCTATGTGGGGGTGCCTTTACTTCCTGGTTTACACTAACCATACAACAGATTCTGTCAGAAAAAAGCTAATTTACCCAAAAGGGAGTTCCTTACGAACGAATCAAAAATGATCAGAGAAAAACAAAAGCTTAGGAAAGAGCAAACCACCGCAAACCCTGTTTCCGACGAAATCTTCAATTTTTTGCTTGACATCATCATTCGTTTTGGCTAAAATTCTTAGGAAGAGCAAAGTTCTACCAATGAAATCTGAGAGCTAAAGAAGGATTTAAGGACTTTAAGAAGTCTTTTGGTAGCAGAAGGACAGGGCTGAGATGTCGGATAAGAAGCCTTACCACCTAGTTAGCAGAGAGGCCCACCCGGAATACAGAGGCAACAGCCGAACCAAAATAATAAAGGTCTCTGGTGTGGAGGTCGGCGGGGAAAGGCCGGTGGTCATCGCTGGCCCTTGTGCCGTGGAGAGCCGGGAGCAGACGCTGGAAATAGCCAGGGCTGTTAAGCAAGTTGGAGCAGATATGCTGAGGGGAGGAGCCTATAAGCCGAGGACCAGTCCCTACAAGTTTCAAGGATTGAGGGAAAAGGGACTGGAAATCTTGGCAGAAGCTAAAGAGGAGACCGGCTTACCTATAGTTACCGAAGTGATGGACCCCAGGCTGGTGGGCCTAGTCGGACAGTATGCTGATGTGTTGCAGATAGGGTCGAGAAATATGCAAAATTTCCCTCTGCTGGTAGAAGTAGGGAGATATAACAAACCGATTCTGCTGAAGAGAGGGCTGTGTGCGACCTTAGAAGAATGGCTCTGCTCGGCAGAGTATATTGCTAAGGAGGGAAATACGGAGATCATCTTATGTGAACGCGGAGTGAGAACAGCCGCCAGTGGAGAATACGATCGGTATACTTTAGACCTAAATGTCATAAGACCCCTGAAAATCAGTACTTTTCTGCCGATCATAGTTGACCCCAGCCATTCGACCGGGGCAGCAGAAATGGTTCCCTACGCTAGCAGGGCAGCAATAAGCTGCGGGGCACATGGTCTCATAATAGAGGTAATCAGCGAACACACTGACCGGGAAACTATCAAATGTGATGGGGCCCAGGGCGTTAGGCCATCAACACTTAAACAAATAATAAGAAGCATCCAAGCAGACCATCCTTCAGGCAGCTAAGGCAATTTGTTTGAATTCGGTGATTTTAGTGTAATATGACAAACCACAGCGCATATAATCGCATTTTTAGGAACATCCCAATCCTTGTAATCCTCTTCTTGATGATCTTTACAGGGATGGGACGTACACCGAAGCAGCCAGAGTATCCTATGGTCTTCACCCAGGAACCGATCGGTGCCCGGGCCAGCCGATCTCCGGAGGGACTGTTCGGGACAGCACGGCCGGATAGCTGTCGGATTGTCTCCCTGACGCCGGACGGAAAGCTCTCCGTACTGACCCCGGAGTTCGCATCGGCCTGCGACCCATCCGTCTCCTTCGATGGGAAACGCATCCTGTTTGCGGGAAAGCGAACTGTGGAAGATCGGTGGAACATCTATGAGATGAACGCCGACGGGTCGGGGAAGATTCAGATCACCAAAGATATGGGTGACTGTCTGGAGCCCATCTACCTGCCCATGGCCTCTGTTAATCCCCCGAACTTCGACGACAGGGTCCGCTGGATCACCTTTACCAGCACAGCCGCCAGCGTGCTCGATGAACAGGGGGAGGGATTAGCCCCATCTCTCTATGTGATGAGCCTATCGCCAGTGAAGGGAAGGGGCAGGGTGCTGTGGCGAACCACATACAATCTTGGAGGCGACTTCTCTCCGACGGTGATGCGAGATGGTCGTGTGCTGTTTTCAAGCTGCCAGCGGGGGAACTTTGCGCTGATGACAATCACCTGGGCGGGGGATAATATAAATCCGTTCTACGGAACAGACGAAGGCCCGACCATAAAGACCATGGCCTCTGAAATGCCTGACCGGACAGTGGTCTTCATCGAATCGGACGGGGAGACACCGGATGGAGGCGGACGGCTGGCCAGGGTCTCACTTCGGCGACCCCTCCACACCCACGAGGTGCTGAGTAAAGGGGAAGGACGGTTTCGGACACCACATCCCCTTCCCGACGGTAGGCTGGTCATATCTTACACCTCCGGGGAGGAAAGCTACGGGGTCTATCTATTCGACTTCGAAAGCGGCCGGCCAGGACGTAAGATCTATGACGACCCGGCCTGGAACGATGTGGATGCTATGCCCATCTTCCCCCACCCTGAACCGATGGCCCGCATTCCGATGCTGGAGTTCGCATCTGTGTTGGATATAGGGGGTTTTAAGGAGGCGGGACAACTTCACTGTATGAATATCTACGACTCAGATCGGCCGGAGGTAAGAGAGCTTAAGCCTGGTCAAGTCAAATGGGTGCGATTTGTCGAAGGGGTGCCGGTGCGGACTTCTGAACAAGGAACAACAGACAGAGAGGAAGACCCCAGCCGGTCCCATCGGGGGAAAGTGGATGGGGAATGGCCACCGCCGTTCGTGAAAACACGCATCCTGGGGGAAGCGCCGGTAGAGCATGATGGCTCGTTCTTTGTAAACATCATGGGGAACACCCCATTTTTCATCCAGATCTTAGACGAACATAAAATGGCGCTGCAGACTATGCGGGCCTGGACCTGGGTGAGGGCGGGAAGTCAGAGGGGGTGCATCGGATGCCATGAGGACAAAGAACTGGCACCAGAGAACCGGGCCACACAGGCGCTGCTCAAAGCCTGTCCTACATTTCTTACGAACCCCCCGGAGAAACGGCGGACAGTGGATTTCCTCCACAATGTTATGCCCATCATCGAACAGCACTGCACACGCTGCCACAGCGGAGAGACCCCAAAGGGAGGGCTCGGACTATTTCCGAAGCCAACCAAGCGGTTCAACAGCGCCTACGATCACCTGCTGAATCGGAAGTATGTGATACCGGGTAGTGCTCGGAACAGTCCCCTCATCTGGCAGCTCTTCGGCAATCAGACCGGAACACTGAATACGGCCCTATCCCCTATGCCCCCCGACGGGTCCCTGAGTGATGCCGAAAAGCAGACATTCGTCGAATGGATCGACCTGGGCGCGCCGTGGGATAATATCTCCGAGGCCAGCAACCATCCAAGTCCGTTGAGAAAATAAGAACGACAGTTGGCAAACTCCCTTAAGCTCATTGCAAAGAAAACAGGGCTAAATGGAGGTGAAAAAGTGTTGAGAGGAAGTCTTTTGACGGTATGGCTCATCCCTTTGTGGATGACATCGGGCCTCGCGAGTCTCTCTCTCTCTGTGACGGTCCCCGCGGCCGAGCCAGCAGAGCTTCCCATCTTCGTGGATGTGACCTCCCAGGCCGGTATCTCATTTACCCACAGCTTCGGCGACGAGCATATGAGCTGCATCTTAGAGGCGGAAGGGCCTGGGTGCGCTTTTCTGGACTATGATATGGACGGGAATCTGGACATCTATGCGGTGAATGGCTCCTATCTACCCGGCATTAATGACCCTTATCCCGAGGGACGGGACCCGAAGAAGGAATTATTCAACCATCTGTACCGAAATAACGGAGACGGGACCTTCACCGATGTGACCCAAAAGGCAGGAGTGGGCGATACAGGCTACGGCATGGGCGTGGTGGTTGGAGATTACGATAACGACGGCGACCCGGATATCTATGTGTGTAACTATGGCCCCAATGTCCTCTACCGGAACAATGGAGACGGGACCTTCACCGATGTGACCCAAAAGGCAGGAGTGGGCGGTCCTCAGAAGTTGAACGGCTTCCCCAAATGGAGCCTCCATGCTTGCTTCCTGGACTATGATAAAGATGGATGGCTGGATCTGTATGTGGGTAATTACCTGGCATTTGATCCTGAATATAGATATTACTTCGCTCCTGAGGGTTTTCCCGGCCCTTTAGCCTACGAGGGCCAATCGGACATACTTTATCATAATAACAGGGATGGGACCTTCACCGATGTGACCAAGAAAGCAGGAGTTTACAATCCCCAGGGGCGAGCTATGAGCATCACCGCCGCCGATTTCGACGGTGATGGAGACACGGATATATTTGTGGCCAATGACGCTATGGAGAACTATCTTTATCAAAATAACGGGGACGGGACCTTTATTGAAGTGGCTTTGAAAAAAGGCGTGGCCTTCGGGGAATTCGGCGAGGCCACCTCGTCTATGGGCCCAACCTTTGCGGACTTCGACAACGACGGAGATCTGGACGTATTCGTCCCGGATATGGGCTATTGCTGTCTCTATCGGAACGACGGCAATATGTTCGAGGCGACAACGGCTGCAGCAGGCATCTCTGAAGTGTGTGGCCAGTATACCAGTTGGGCCGGCCTCGCGCTCGATTACGACAACGACGGCTATCGGGACATCTTCATCAGCAACGGAGATGCCCACCATACTTATACAGAGGAGGATCTGCTGTTGAGGAATAACGGGGACGGAACATTCACCGATGTTTCTCTGAATTCTGGGGACTACTTCAGCAAGGCGGAGTACATCGGGCGAGGAGCCGCCTTCGGCGATTACGACAATGATGGGGACCTGGACATATTCGTGACGAACATAAATGGCCCGGCGATTCTGCTCCGCAACGAGGGTGGAAATCACCATCACTACCTCAGTGTGCGTACCATCGGCACCAGGAGCAATCGGGATGGCATCGGCGCCCGCATTAAGGTGGTGGCAGGAAACTTGAAACAGATCTCCGAGGTCCAAACTGCTACTAGCTATCTTTCATGTAGCGATCTTAGAGTGCATTTCGGGCTGGGAGAACATACCCACGTAGACCTGTTGGAGGTTCGATGGCCCAGCGGGATTGTGCAAACGCTTAAGGGTGTGAAGGTGGACCAATTTCTTACTGTAACAGAACCCGAGAGGTAGAGACGGCCTGACTACGGGCACCGGATGTTAAAACAGAGGTTTGCGGAGTGTCGAAGACTTTGGAAATCTGAATACATGGAGCGCCTGTGATATTACCAGCGTCCTGCTACCTGCCATAGCTGGGTGGAGGCCGGTGTAGTTTATTGGCAAGTCCGCAGATACGGAACGAGAAGAGGGGTGGATTTAACACCTGCGCCTGACAACTCATAAAACGATCTCTATCCGAATGCCCTGGATGAGATGTAAGGGAAGATTGAAATGAAGATAGTAAAGTTTCTCCTTTCAGGGTCCATAATTTCGGCCTTTGCTGTTCTGCTTGCCACTGGGGTACTTTCCCAGTCGCAGACTCTGAGGCCAGATGGCAGTCGGAAAGACCACAAAGTGCCGGAGGACGATCTATACAAATCCCCGATTCAGATGGCGATTTCAGGGGACGGGAGGCGGCTTTTTGTGGTCTGCGAGAAGGCAAATGCGCTTCAGGTGGTGGATACCAAGCGCAAAAAGGTCCTCGCTGAGGTTCCTGTGGGAAAACATCCTTACGGGGTGACGCTGAGCCCTGACGAGCGGTATATCTATGTATCCAACCGCTGGGACGATACCATCTCCATGATCGATGCACATACTTTGAAGGTGCTCCGTACGATCCCGACAGGGGCAGACCCCCACGGCCTGACGACCGACCGGTCCGGTAAAACCCTCTATGTGGCCAACCTCTATCACCACGATGTATCCCTTATCTCCACAGAGACATTCAGGGAGATAAAGCGGTTGAAAGCGGGGATGCAGCCGTTTGAGGTAGCCCTGAGCCCAGACGGCCGCTATGTTTATGTGAGCAATCAGCTCACCAATCCGGTCCCGTTCCGGACGGCGGCGACCTCAGAGGTCACCATCATCGACACGAAAAAACAGATCGTTGTGGATCGGCGGTTGATGCCCGGCACGGATATCTCCCAGGGCGTCACCCTTTCGCCGGACGGGAAGTTTGTATTCGTAGCATTGGAGATTCCCAAGAATCTGATCCCGGAAACCCAGATCTATCAGGGATGGATGCTGACCTACGCACTGGCGATCCTCGAAGCGGAGCCTAAAGGCCGTGTGGCGTTTCTCCTTTTAGACGAGATGAATATGTACTATGCCGACCCGTTCGATATCATTTTCACACCAGATGGCCGGTATGCCTATGTCAGCTCCAGCGGCGTGGACATGGTGTCCATCGTGGATATGGAGAAGGTTAAGGAATTGTTGGAAATCAAGGAGGGAAAGATTGGCATATCCGATGAGAAGTTGAGGCACTACGCCCGCAACCTGACCCTTAGCAACGAATACATAGTCAAACGCATCCCCACGGGATATAATCCCAAGGGGATGGTCATTTCTCCCGATGGGAAGTCAGTTTATGTGGCCAATCGGCTTTCGGATTCCATCACCATCATCGACACCCGCCGCCAGGAGGCGGTGGGAACTATAGACCTGGGCGGCCCGAAGAAGATGACTCTGCTTCGCAGGGGGGAATATCTGTTTAACCATGCTGCAATCAGCTTTCAGAAACAGTTAAGTTGCAATACCTGTCATCCCGAGAACCACGTGGATGGGTTGATATATGACATCGCCGTGGACGGTGGGTTGGGAGGGAATCTGGTGGACAACCGCACGATGCGGGGGGTTGCCTACACTGCGCCGTTCAAATGGACCGGCAAGAACCCCAATTTAGCTCGTCAGGAGGGGCCCAGGGCGGCACAGCTCTTCTTCCGCTCCCACGGCTTCGAGGGGAAGGACCGGGATGCAGTGGTGGCCTTCATCGAGTCCATTCCCCTTCCCCCAAATCGCCACAACAATAACCCTGACGGCACCCTCACCCCTGCCCAGCGGCGGGGCAAAGCCATCTTTGAGCGCGCCTATACCAACGACGGCCGATACATTCCGATAGCCAACCGCTGCATCACCTGTCATCCGCCTCCATACTATACCGACCGGATGCTCCACAATGTGGGGACCAGGGCATACTTTGACACAGATGGGGACTTCGACACACCCCAGCTCAACAATGTCTTTGAGTCGGCCCCCTATCTCCACGACGGCCGCTGCTGGTCTTTAGAGGAGATCTGGACCCTTTACAACCCATATGACCTGCACGGAGTTGCCAACGATTTGACCAAGCAGCAGTTGAACGACTTGATCGAGTATCTGAAGTCATTGTGATCCTGGGTCCTTGATGTTATGGAGCCGGACCGAACGAAAGGAGAGAAGGCATGAACGAAAGAAGACTTACTGCTTGCTTAGGGGTTTTTCTCGTATCTGTCGGAATATTCATAGCCTCAGCCTATGCAGGCCCTGATATGGAGGGCTATCCTCCTATCTACGAACACTGGGAGAGCTTCACCACAGAGGATGGGCTCCCCAACGACCACATCTACTGGGTCGAAGTGGACGAGGTGCGGGGAGATCGGATCTGGTTGGGCACGGACAACGGGCTGGCTTGCTATCACTTAGACGGAACGGTGGAGGTGTACAGGCCGGAGGACGGATTGGGCCACCAGGCGGTGATGTGTGTGGAGGTGGATCCGCAGACCGGGGACGTGTGGGCGGCTACCTTTGGAGGGCTGAGCTGGCTGTCCGGAGGACGAATCCGGAGGACATTCACCCAGTTCAACAGCGGCCTGGCCAACAATGTGGTGTATTCGGTGGTGATGCAGGGTGATACGGTATGGGCAGCCACAACAGCGGGTACCAGCCGCTTTATCCCCAGAACCGGGGAATGGACCATCTACACCACGCTGAATATGCCTACCGATGAGAACTGGTGCTACAACGTGTGCGCCGGCGACGGCAAGGTCTTTATAGCCGCATGGGGAGGGGGCATCATCGAATACGACGTGAAAACCGATCATTTTCAGGCCTACCTCGACCCAGATGGGGAGTTCGAGATCGATCTGTTCCCCAACGATGGGCTGGTGCACAATATTACGACGAGCCCCTCGTATGAGGCTGGCCTGCTGTGGGCCACCACGTACTTCGGCCTGAGCGTGTACGATTTCCGGCGCTGGCGGGGCTACTTCGACCACGACAGCGGCCTGGCCAGCAATTTCATTAACTTAGGCCGTGCTCAGCCCGGGACCCACAACGGCTGGATCTGCACCGATAAGGGGCTGAGCGTCCTGAACTACGATACCAACCGCTGGGTAACCTACAAGCCGGATGAGGAACATCACGGAGGGGGAATCATCGAGCTCTGGAACGGCGGCGAGTTGGTAGAGACCCACAAAACAGAGATGGGAATTGCCCACAAGTTCGTCCTGTCGGTTGACTTCCTGGGCGAGGACGTCTGGGTAGGCACGTCGCACGGACTCAGCCACGGGATTTGGAGGCCAGAACAGTTGGGGATGAGATAACGGCAAGTGCACGAGGAGTGCGAAGTCGAATGCTAAGGAAATTTATTATTGGAGGAGTTATTCTATTTCTTGCCTGGGGCTTTCTCTTCTATAAGGGTTTTAAAAACTATTACTATACCGTCAGTGAGTTAGTCAGTCAAGGGAATCCAACCCGGAATGTGCGGGTAAGAGGTGTGGTTGCCCCCGGCACTTTGAAGCAGGGCTCAGATGTTCTCTCTGTTAACTTCATGCTCACCGATGGTGAGGAAAGCCTGCCGGTTATTTACTATGGAGTTTTGCCTCAAACCTTTCAGGAGGGAAAGGAGGTGGTGGTGGAAGGGAAATATAATCTCTACGGCATGTTTAAGGCAAACAGGATCTTAACCACATGTCACCTTTGAAATTCTTCTCTGTCCAGTGATGATCGAAGTAGAAAACCTCACCAAAAACTTTGGTAACCACCATGCCTTAAGCGGCGTAAACTTCAAAGTCGGAGAGGGAGAATTTCTGGTCGTTTTGGGAGCTAATGGCGCAGGGAAGACAACCCTGATTAAGGTGCTGGCTAGCATTATGAAACCCTCGTCAGGCAGGGTTATTATAGCCGGTATGGAGGTGAAAGATAACGCCGACAAAATCCGGCGCCTGATTGGCATTGTTACTCATCAGACTTTCCTCTACAGTGAACTCACTGCCTATGAGAACTTCAACTTTTACTGCCGGATGTACGATGTGCCTGATGCCGAAGAGCGAATTCATGAAGTAGCAGAGATAGTCGGGATGAAACAACATCTCCACCAGCGGGTGAAGACTCTTTCCCGGGGGATGCAGCAGAGGCTGTCCTTAGCCCGCTCTCTGCTCCATAGGCCACTGATTTTGCTGCTTGATGAGCCTGAGAGTGGATTAGACGAGCAAATCAGGGCTACCATTTGGGAAGTCCTAAGGAGGGAGGAGGGGGCGAAACGCACTATCGTTCTAGCCACCCACAACCTAGAGCGAGCAGTAGAATTGGCTGAGCGAGTTGTAATCTTAAACGAAGGCAGAATTGTCTATGAGGGGTCGCAAGCTTTGGATCTGGCTCAACTAAAGCAAGCCTATCAAAACAGTACGGGGGGGTAAGTGAAACTCTGGAGCAAGGCGATGGCTATTGCTTGGAAAGACACGGTCTCCGAACTGCGAACAAAGGAGATTGCTCCGGCAGTGTTAACTTTTGCCTTCTTATCTATAGTTATCTTCAATTTCGCCTTTGGAGCAAACCTGGAAAAGATGAGACTGATTGGCCCGGGAATCCTTTGGGTTACATTTGCCTTTGCCGGGATACTTGGCTTGGGCCGCTCTTTCACCTCAGAAATAGAAGATGGATCTCTTGAGGGACTTATGGCCTGCCCGGTGGCTCGGGAGGTTATCTATCTGGGAAAGCTTTTGGGCAATTTGCTCTTTATGCTGATCATCGAAGCTTTGGCACTGCTCCTCTTTGGCTTTCTTTTCAATTTGGCTGTTTTTTCCTTAAAGCTTCTGACCACCGTTTTCTTGGCAACACTGGGGTTTGTCGCAGCGGGCACCCTTTTCTCTGCCCTGGCAGCTAATACCAAGGCGCGGGAGTTAATATTGCCCATTCTCTTTTTGCCCATAGTTCTTCCGGTGATAATCGGCGCGGTTGAAGCATCAGGGCTAGCCCTTTCGGGAGAGTCTTGGAGCAAGCTGACTTCCTGGCTTGAGATAATCGCTACTTTCGATATAATTTTCCTTGTTTTTTCAGTTCTGGTTTTCAACTTTGTTATTGAAGAGTAGAATGATGTTGTCGAAAACTTTGCTCCTGGGACTGAGTTTTAGTTTTGTCTTAATGATAACAACTTTATGTCTTGTATTTCTCTATGTCCCTACCGAGGGGACCATGGAGATAGGGCAAAAAATATTTTATATCCATGTTCCGGTAGCCTGGGTTTCCTTCCTGGCCTTCTTCGTCGTATTCCTTTGCAGCATCCTATACCTGTGGCGACGGGAGGAGAAGTGGGATATTTTAGCCTGCTCTTCGGCAGAGGGCGGACTTGTTTTCGCTACTCTGGCACTTATCACCGGCTCCATCTGGGCAAAGCCTGCCTGGGGGGCCTGGTGGGTCTGGGATGCTCGACTTGCCTCTACTCTTCTTCTTTGGTTTATCTATTTAGCCTATTTCATCGTTCGCTTCTCTGCTGTTGATGAACTTCGCGGAGCGAGGTTGTCGGGGATAGTCGGAATAGTCGGGTTTGCCGATGTTCCTATTTCTGTTTTATCCGTTTCCTTATGGCGCACACAACATTCCGGCCCGGTTGTTTTCAAAGGGGGCCTAAGTCCAAAGATGCTGCTCACTTTGCTAATCAGTCTTGCTGCCTTTACTTCTCTGTATTTTCTTTTACTTTCTCTGAGAACTTCGCTGATGACCGAGGAACGAGAAATCAGGGACATCAAGGGTTAAAATAAGATGCAAAACGTTGCCTACATACTTTCTGCATTTATAGCAGCATGGGCACTTATTTTTGGTTGTGTGTTGTGGCTAATTGTCAGGGAAAGAAGGCTGCGTCGAGAAGTTGATTCTCTTAAGAAAAGAAAGATTGAGAAAGAGGGAAAAGAATAAGATTCAAATAGATCATAAAGCCTCTTGCTTCTTTATGCTGGCTTATTTCCCCTAATTAATTTTTGTAGAGTATTCATGAGCTTTTCCGGCAAAAAAAGTGTTAAAAGAGGATAGTTTCCCAAGAACCCTAACAGGAGGGCGTAATAACCAATGGTGCTAGTTCACAGAAACCCAATGCCCAATAAAGGGCTACACTACATCTGTTTTTGGAATGCGGGGCCTTTTGTCTTCGTCTTTGCTGCCAAGCAGCACCAAAGGTTAAACATAAGTCCGGAAGGAGGGTGAACAATATGAAGACCTACAGGATACTCATGCTATGCATTGTCCTGGGGGGCGTTCTGATAAGTTCCCCAACCTTAGGCCTGAGGGAGGATGAAAGATACTACAATACACCCGACGATATGATCCCGTACAAACGGCACGAGCCCTATGTGCGGTTCTTCCTGGATTCATGGAACACAGGGTTGGAGTACACCGGACCGGGGCGGGAGTACCCGGAGCCGACTGATATAGATACCGTGAAGATCGGCTTCTTAGGTCCCCTGTATCGGGTGATTCCGCAGGAGGAAGGGGAGGCTATGCCGCGCCAGTACTTCGAGATCGGGCAGTATATGCTTCACGGAGCGGAGCTGGCTGTGGAGGAGGCCAATGCCCGGGGAGGCTATCGGGGGAAGCTGCCGTACAAACTGGTCAAGCGCAACGATCCTGTGGTCCAGGTGGATCATACCTGGATGTGGGCCCCTTTTAGCACGAATGTAGTGGATCTCTGCTACAACGAGAAGGTTTGGGCGCTGTTTGGAACTATCAGCGGGGAGAACTCCCACATTATGATCCGCATCGGCCTTAAGGTCGAGATCCCAATGATGAACTCAGCCGATACCGACCCCACATTCCCGGAGACGAGGATCCCGTGGCTGTTCCGAGTGATCTCGGACGACCGTATACAGTGTTATGCGCTAGCCAAATATGCCTACGAGAAGATGGGATACAAGCGCATCGCCGCCTTCCGGTACAATGGACGATATGGGCGAGTAGGAACCAAAGAATTCCGGGAGGCCTCCCGGAGGCTTGGACATCCCCTGCTGGTTGAGCTGAAGTTTAACAACGGGGAGAAGGATTTCTCGAAACGGCTGGCGTGGATCAAACGGCTCAATCCGGATGCAGTCTTTGTGTGGGGAAATGGCGTCGAATGCGCTCGGATCGTTAAGCAGATGCGAGAAATGGAGATGGATCAGCCGGTGTTGGGATCAGACCGTATGATTTACCCTGAGTTCCTGAAGATCGCCGGGGAGGCTGCCGAAGGTGTGGTAGCCTCTTGCCCTTGGGACCCTACCCAGGAAAATCCACTGTTGTCAACCTTCAAAGAGCGCTACAGAAAGCGGTTCAACGAAGAGCCAGAGACCTACGCAGCCCATGCCTATGACGGAATGAATATGCTCATCGAGGCCATCGAAGAAGCCGGCCTGAACCGGGCGAAAATTCGGGATGCCCTGGAGAGAAGAAGAAGAAGAAACATCTACCATGGCGTAACCGGGGCAATCCCCCTGAATGATACATATTGTGATGCAGGCTCCATCTCGATTGCAATCGTGCAGAACGGAAAATGGGTGTTTATGTCCGAGGAAGAGGCAGGTATTTCTCTGCCCAGAATCGTCAACAAACAGTAAAACCACAGGAAAAAGTCATTGGTCAATAGTCATTTGTCATTGGGAAGGGGCAGCGACTACTGATTGATCACCAATGACCTTCTTGTCTTTTGTTCCCTACGTCTTGAGGAGCGCTTTATGTCTGAGAAAACAAAAATTCTCTTCTTTACTATGGCTCTGAGCTCGGTGGCAATAGCTCTGTTTTCCATAGGCTGGGGAAAGGTGGGCAGTCGTTTTCAGTCCGCTGACAAATCCCAGGAAGACGGTAGATATAAATATGTGGGAGTGATAGGATGTAAATGTCATATGAACAAAAAATTAGGCAGGCAATTCCAGGTGTGGACGGGGTCTAAGCATGCCCGATCTTACCTGGTGCTGGAAACTGGGCACCCTGAGATGGTCGATGAGGAGGCTAAGGGTATGGTGGAAGTGGGATATGGAAGGATCATTGCCCAAGAGGCTATGCGTTTGGGAGTGGACACAGACTGCTTGAAATGCCATGCTACAAGTGCAGGGGTAGATACATCGCTTTGGGAGCCAACATTTCACGTCGAGGACGGCGTCCAGTGCGAGGCATGCCACGGTCCGGCGAGTGGATACATGGCTATGATGATGGGGAAGAAAGGGAAATTACCTCCAGAAGTCCGACCAAAGATGCCAACTAAAGAAGACTGTATGGTGTGTCACAGGGAAAAACCTTCGCATGCTGTCCTTAAGGCTAAACCGTTCGACTTCGAGAAGGCGTGGAAGAAGATAGCCCATCCGATTCCGAAGAAATGAGCCGAACTTAAACCTTTGGGCGTAGCGCTGCTATGCCCTTACTGTCGCTTAATCAAAGATTAAATCAAATTTCTTCAGTGCCCCTGGTTCTCAGCCTGAGAGTTTCGCCTCAAGTGAGGGGCTTAGGTCTAACGAAAGGAATAAGAAGGATAATGGATCTGAAAATATCGCGTTTTGGCCACTGGAAGGAAGCAACCCAGGTTGCGAAGGTCGAAGGCCTGGGGATCACAGAACTGTATATCTGCGCCCGACCGACTCAGGATGAGGGGGGATTTGCCGAACAAGCTCATTCAATGTACGACAACCTGTTTAAGGTCTTGTCCATGCATGAGGCAACTCCCTGCAATGTGATAACCGAGAAGGTGTTCTTCAGCGATGTGGATCGTCAATTTCGTGAGCTTGAGAAGATCAGGAAACATCGGTACAGCCGTTGTCTCCATAACGCCGAGTCTCTCCCGGCGACCATTTTCCTGCACCAGCCTCCCTGCTACCCTGGCAGGCTGTGCGAACTCCAGGCTTATGTTCTATTTCCGACCGGAGGCGAAGAGGTCAAGGTGCGTACCCTCGACGGGACCTCGGGACTGGCCTCGGGGAAGGTAGTGGAATATCGGGGAATTCGCCACCTTTATCTGACCAACCTCACCGGGGGTGAGGAGACCGATGGCCTGGATTTTGTCGGCCAGGCCGAGGATATGTTTGGCCAGGCTGAAACCTTGCTCCGGAAGGAGGGACTCTCCTTTCGGGATGTCATCCGAACCTGGATCTATGTCAACAACATTGAACAAGATTATGCCGATTTGAACCAAGTCCGAACAAAGTTCTTCCACGAGCATGGCGTGACTCGCCTGCCCGCCAGCACCGGCATCCAGGGCGCAACTTATCCTAAAGAAAGGGGCTGCGCTATGGACCTCTACACGCTGACGACTGACCGGCCTGTGGAAATCGAGGTGATGCACGCTCCCACCATGAACGAAGCCCCCCAATACGGCTCGTCGTTCTCCAGGGGCATAAAGGTGGTTCGAGATGATCGGATCATTGCCTATGTGTCAGGCACCGCCAGTATAGACAATAAAGGAAATGTCATCCATATTGGGGATATAGAAGGCCAGGTGCACCGTATGCTGCTGAACGTGGAGGAACTTTTAGCCGCTCATAATATCACTCCCGACGATATTGTCACCCTCATCACCTATCTTAAAGAACCGAAATTCCTCGGCACATTCTATGAGGTCTACAAAGAGCATTCTTTCCCGAAAGACGCCCCTAACACCGTATCTACCGCCGATATCTGCCGGCCGGAATGGCTCTGTGAGATCGAAGCCATTGCGGTCGTTCCCCTAAGTAGACAGGCAGAAAAGGATAAAAGATAAGGCATATCTGGATTCCCTTTTATCCCCTCTTCCATCTGCCACTCACTAACAATGAAAACGCCCTATTCGTTTTGGCCGGCTCTGAATGCGCTGCTTGTGGCGCTTCTGTGGATCTTCCCTTTTTTCTCCCCGCCGACGGGGGAAGATAGAGAGGCGGAATGGACCAAGTCGCTCGACCGGGATGGTAAGGACAGAGCCCCCTATGGAGGGGTTAGACCGTATGCGGACCTTCTTGCCAAGCCCTATGAATACCACGGCCCGGAGCGGGAATTGGGTGAGCCCACCGATGTGGAGGAGGTCAGGATAGGGCTGTTTGGGCCCCTGAGGAGACGCAGTGCGGCTGCAAGCGGCCTGAGCATGCGCCGGGGAGCAGAGCTGGCCATCGCTGAGGCCAACGCAGAGGGTGGATATCGGGGCAAGCCGTTTAAGCTCATTTTTCGCTCAGACGACCATATCTGGGGAAGTGCCCGGGAGGTGGCAAGGCTCATCTATGAGGATAGAGTATGGGCTGTAATGGGCTCAATAGGAGGGCAAAGCACACATATCGCAGAGCAGATCGTCACCAAAGCGCACGTCCTCTTGGTCGGCCCGGCGAGCACAGATCCCTCACTCACTCAGATCAACATTCCCTGGATGTTCCGGTGTATGCCGGACAACGAGCACATCGCCCGCGTGCTCGGAAAGTTCCTATTCCGGCAGAGGCAATATAAGAAGGTGGTAGCTATCGGAGCCAAAACATATGACAGCCGGATTGGAATAGATGAGTTCGAGAAGACGGCAAGGCGCTTTGGGGTCCCGTTGACCCTGAGCCTTAAGTATAATCCGGGAGATACAGACTTCTCCCAACAGCTCCGTTTGATCGAGCGCTCCAGGCCGCAGGCGCTTGTGATCTGGGGACAACCAGAGGAAGCAGCCCGTCTGATCCGAAGGATGCGAGAGCGGGGGATGACGCAGGAAGTCTTCGGAGGTCCGGAGTTGGCCTTCCCGGAATTCCCCAAACTCGCCGGGGCCTCCTCAGAGGGAGTCATAGTGGTGTTTCCGTGTGACCTGTGGAGGGATGATCCGATACTCCAGGAGTTCACCCGCCGCTTTTCGGAACGATACAACGAACCCCCCGATATCATTGCGGCCTATGCCTACGATGGGATGAACCTCCTTATCCAGGCAATACGCGAGGGGGGGCTGAACCGGGCCAGAATCCGCGATGCCCTGGCAGAAATCAAAGTGTTCCATGGAGTCACCGGGGAAATTCGCTTCGACGGATCGGGGAGCAACCTTAGCCCTCCCATCTTAGCTGTGATCCAGAATGGATGTTTCGTTCCGCTTCTGAAGAGATGATTTGCCGAACAGGCCTGTTCAAACAGAGTCTTATCTGAACAGCGTCCGTTCGTGCTCTCGGGAAGACTCGGGAGCGCTGGTACAGCCGTATGCTGCGCGTCATTGGTATTCCCATAAAAGAAAGAGAAACTATGCCCTTTCTTCCAACACTCATATCCCTGCGTAGACCCTGATGAATGCCACTGTGTTGGTCTCTGGAGAGCGTCCCTCAGTGGTGTAATCTAATCTCTCCCAGCGGAATCCCAGTTTGGCCGTCAAAGGATACCCCAGGTAATCTGCCGTGTTGGTGAATTGAATCCCAAATACATTGCCATAGTAATTATTATAATCATTAAGGAAATCTCGGAAGATGGTGCCCTGATATCCCCCCTCCAGAGAGGTCTTGGAAGCTACATTGTAGGTGAGGAGCAAGATGAAGACTTCGGAGAGTTCCTTCCTCTCCAATTGGCTATTCCGTTTAATTTGGTACATACTTTTCCACTTGGGCATCACCATCAGATTTTTCCCCACTCTTTGCGTATATCCTACCTTGTTGATCAATCCCAGGAATCTCTGGTTTTCCAGCTCAAATCGGCTCTTTACTGAGCTGGACTGATTGTAGAACTCATATTTCAGTTTATTAACCAGCTCAAGGTTACGGATAGGGCTAAGGTCGAATCTCAGATAGGCGGTGTTCACAAAGGTATCTCGTTGTAGAAGGGGATCATCTACTTTCCGGCTCTCCCCTGCCGACCCTACCGGCTGGACCCACAAGTAGATTGGATCGGGAATATCATCCTTTACCTTCTTGGCTATGTCGCACAACCAGATTTTTCCTATCCGGGCATAGTCACGTTCGGCGGTAAATACCACGTAGGTGGAGAGGCTTCTGCGGTCGGAGCTCACCAGCCGCTCATCTAAATGGCCTACTGTGAGTTTTATGTCGGGAATAATCTCCACCCCACCATATATATTGTAACCCCGATGGTCCTTTTTATAAGGTAAATCCGCCTCGTGGTCATCCTCAAACCGATCTACAGTTCCGTTGTTGTTCATATCCATCCCGAACAGAAACTCAGGGGGATCGACATTGTATTTCAAAAAAGGTTCTTCATAATCAGGTTGCAAGTTATTGTTCTGGTTGAAGTCAAACACCTGATCATTGTTCTCATCCATTCCGGGAAACACAGCCTTATCGGATGAGGGCTGGTTAGCTCGGCTCCAATCTGGAAATCTGTCCTGGTCATCGTTGTCATCTACAAACTCGAACTTATAGCGAACGGCATTCTCATAATCGATTTGCCCTTTGCTATCCTCAATAAATATAGAAGTAGAATAGGCATCGTCGATGCTGAATATCTCCCCGTAGACAAACCAGGGATAAGCGATCTGGGAAGCCTGCAGGTAAAATGCGGAAGATTTATCTGTGGCTAAGGTATGGTGCTTCACCTCCTCGCCCCCTATGGTGCCTGGGATATT
>CAZQSC010000018.1:0-20322 GCA_964595705.1 uncultured bacterium
GATTTACTTAAAGCTGTGAGGGAGGCCCTGAAGAGAGGGTGAAGAAAAGGGCAAATAAACCCAAAAAGAGAGAGCAACTTCAGTCTTCAAAAGTCAAAACAATTTCTTCTCCTTTGACATTATCTTACGGACATCAGGGAATACTCTTGGGTCTATTTTTGCCTTGACACTTTACTTAGTGAGTATTAAATTTAAATAGAATTGATTCCTCTGTTTTTGTCCACTTTTTTGGCCCAAGAGGTGTAGAATGTTTTCAATCCAGGAAGGTTTTTACCTACACCTTCAAAGGGTGCACAACGCAGTGTGAAAGGACAGCAGTTATGCGAAAAACAGGGCTGCAGGTATTAGTGGTAGACGACGAGTTGAAAATAATTGATTTGTTAGAGGATTACATTTCCTCATTGGGGTATAGGGTGACAGTTACTACCAACAGCAAAGAAGCCTTGAAATTGGCGCAACAGAGGAAATTCGATATAGTGATCACTGATCTGAAGATGCCTGAACCAGATGGACTGCAGCTGCTTTCTGCGATCAAGCAGATCCGTCCCTCGACCGAAGTGGTGATTCTCACCGCCTTCGGGAGTATGGAGTCTGCTATTGAGGCCTTGAAACTCGACGCCTCTGATTATCTACTGAAACCTATCAATCTGGAATTATTGAAAATATCGCTAGAGAGGATAGTAAAAAAGAGGGCCTTAGAAGAAGAGAACATATCCCTCAGAAAAAGAGTAAGGGAGGGATATAGGATCGGAGAATTGATAGGAATAAGTCCTCAGATTTTGGAAATCCAGGGGATAATAAAAAGGGCGGCTCAGAGTGACTCGACGGTGTTGATCTCCGGAGAAAGCGGTACAGGAAAAGAGCTGGTCGCCCGGACCATCCACGAGACCAGTGCCAGAAGAGACGGCCCCTTTGTTCCGGTCAACTGCGGTGCCATCGTGGAGACACTTCTGGAAAGCGAACTGTTCGGCCATATCAAAGGCGCTTTCAGTGGGGCAACCAGAGATAACATCGGCCTGTTCAGAACTGCCGATGGGGGAACTATCTTTTTGGATGAGATTACAGAGATCTCACCTTCACTTCAGGTTAAATTGCTCCGTGTCTTAGAAGAGGGAACAATAAGGCCTGTGGGCAGTTCTAAACAGATACCCATAGATGTGAGAGTAATAGCCGCCAGCAATCGGAGTATTGATGAAGCACTGAAAGACGGAAGCTTCCGTAAAGACCTTTACTATCGCCTCAATGTTATTCCCATCAATGTCCCCCCCTTGCGAGAGAGGAAAGAAGATATTCCCATTCTGACAGAACAGTTCCTGGAGATATTGAATTCTCAGAGTAAAAGGCTGGTTAAGGAAATCTCGGTTAAGGCAATGGAGGCACTGCTCTCTTACAATTGGCCAGGGAATGTGAGGGAATTGCGAAATGTAATCGAGAGGAGTTTCGTCTTAGGGACAGGAGAAAGCATAACCTTAGGAGACCTTCCCCCTGAACTAAGAGCCTACAAAGTTAAAACACCCGACAGCATTCCCACCTTGGTTGAAAGCGAGAGATCCCTGATTCGTAGAGCCTTGCAAAAAACGGGAAACAAAACCGAAGCCGCTCGACTTTTAGGGATAGATAGAGTTACCTTATATCGGAAAATCAAAAAGTATGGCCTTACCGCTTAATGTTTAACTTATTACGAAGGACTGTAGTCCAAATCCACTGTACCAGATCCTCTTATCATCGATCTCTACCCTTTTGATTGTGTAGCAAACACCCGTTGCCAGGAGAACAGCAGTTTTTCTAACTGATTTAGATCAATGGGTTTCACAATATAGTCATTGACCCCCGTAGTAAGGGCTTGCCTAACTGTATCCGACTCTTTAACCGCTGTGATCATTATAGTTCCTGTCCGGGGATTGCTCTGTTTTATATGCCTCAACACTTGCATTCCATCTATATCTGGCATTCGAATGTCTAAAAGCACCATATCGGGCTTCACAGCCTGAAATTTGGAAATACCTTCTTCTCCACTGGTGGCTGTGGCCACTGCATATCCTCTTTGTGACAGGAACTCTTTTAACAGGCTACATATCTCTGGTTCGTCATCTATTACTAAAATCTTCATTTGTATTCCCTATTGGTAGTTCTTTTAAAGCTACGCAAATTACACGAGACCGTTAAAGTACAGGCCAATCTGACGCACTTTCCACAATTTCTCTCCTAATTAATTCTTCTGCCTACCCACTATACAATCCGTGAAGAACAGGTAAAGTTATAGTAAATGTCGTTCCCTGACCCGGTCGGCTCTCCAGTTTAATGTCTCCACCGTGGTCTTTTGCAATCTGACGACATAGAGAAAGCCCTAGGCCGTGCCCGCCTTTCTTAGTAGTAAAACCCGGGGTGAAGACTTCCTTCTGAATCTGTTCCGGGATACCTGGACCATTATCACTTACTGTGATTTTTATTTCATCTTGGGACCGGTTATATTCTGTTTTCGTGGTTATGCGCCCTTTCCTCATTGCCTCCGCAGCGTTGGTGTAAAGATTGAGCAACATTCCCTGAATGCGGTCTGGATTGACTTCGATCACCGGCAAATCTTTACTCAATTCTGAGACAAATTCTATGTTTCTAAATTTGGTCTGAGGTTTTATAAACTCTACAAGGCTGGTTATAAGGCCGTTTATGTCCAAGTGAGATTTCAACCCCTGTTGATTAAACGCGTAGATATTCATCAATCCCTCGGTGAATCTCTTCATCTTTCCCAGGTATTCGGAGATGATCTCTAAGGTCTGTAGGGCACCAGGGACATCCTTGGCCTTAATTCTGGGCAACAGAAGTTGGGTTCGTCCCCACACCACTGTAAGGTAGTTGCTCAGTTCATGAGCTACCCCTGAGGCCATCTGGGCTAAAACCAACACCTCGGCTGAGCTGAACAATTGGGTTTGAATCCGCTCCATCTTCTTACGTATCCAGTCCCTTTCTATAGCTAAATTAGCCTGGAGGGCAAAAAGTTCTAATAACTTCATATCCTCACCATCTAAAGAACTATTAGAAACACCTATTAACATTGCTCCACAAACTTTACCGTCGATCATCAGGGGATAAGAGACAAAAGATTTAACCTTCAAGGTCTTGCAAATCTCATCTCTATCACTTGGCGTCCTAACTCTCTCTGTAGCTAACTGTAGCAGTGGTATCGCCTCTGCTAGTTGGTGTCCCTCTGGACAGTCGGGCACAGTGTGAATCTCCTCCTGTTCGCCCCCGGAGAAGACGAACAATACCCGTTCCACCCTAAAGCAGCAATCCACTGCTTCAACCAGCCTTTGGAGCAAATCCTGGAGGGTACTATCCTGAAGTAAGGCTTTAAATATATGTTCCATCTGTCTAAGAACTAGCGATTGTTTAGCCATTTTTCTCCTCTGCCTTAGTTCTTTCCAATTAGGTCAGCTACAATCTTAGCGATTTGGTTGATTGTAAAAGGCTTAACTAAATATCCATCAGCTCCTAAAGCAGCCATTTCGTCTGGGGTGGCTGCCGTCCCATAACCGGTTATGATAACCACAGGTAAGGTCTTATTTTCTCGTTTAATAGACCTGAGCAAGCTTCTACCGTCAACCTCTGGCATCTTCAGATCACTTATGACTAGGCCAAATTTCCCTTTATCCAACGCATCTAATGCTTCTTTGCCATTTAGTGCTGAGACAACTTCATAGCCCAGGGAACCGAGAAGTTCCACTAACATCCCACACACATCTGTCTCATCATCAACAACCAGAATCCTCTTATTACTCATTTCGACCTTCTTCCTTTAGATCCCTCAATACTAAGCATCGCCTCTCCCTTTACGTATTCGGTTAACACAGGCTCTGCCAGGTCGACCAATTTATGTGTAACATCCCGTATTCTTAGACATTGATTCTCAATTACCTTCAACCCCTTGGCAAGTTTTTCATCCTTCTCACCATATTTACCTATCAACAACTGAGCATTACCAAGGATTACGGTTAATGGGTTATTTATCTGATGATTAACAGCAATAGCAGTCTGGGTAATAGCGGCCAATCTCTCGGCTTTCACTAACTTATCTTGTGTCTCTATTAAAGATTGGTTTGCCTTCTTCAACTCATCGACCTTTTTCATAAGCTCGATGCTTGTCTGCCTTAGTTGATCGCTCAACCTTTTCTGGGTAAGTTTTAACTGACGATTTTGAATAACATTCCTTATTGTTGTATTAAGTTCTTTGAAATCTATCGGCTTAGAAACATAGTCATCTGCACCCTTTCTCATCGCCTCCACTGCTATCTCTTCTGTTCCATAGGCAGTTATCATAACCACTGCTGTATCTGGGTAATCCTTTTTAATCTTTTCTAAAATCTCCATCCCACTCATCCGCGGCATCTGGATGTCAAGCAGGACCAAAGCAGGTGAACACTGCTGCAATTTAGCCAGTCCCTGCTCTCCGTCTGGAGCTTCGACGACCTCGAACCCCTCCACCTGCAACCTGGTGTGCAACAGCAGCCTGCTGCCAGGATCATCATCGATAACCAGGATCTTCTGAGGGGGGGGATAGTCTGCCTCTGACCGAGGTTGCTCTCCCAACAGTTCACGGACATGCTCCAAGAGGAGACGCCCGGAGGAATCGGCCAGCAGCGCATCAATCTTAAGTAGATAGTCAGCTACTCCCATCTTTCGTATCCTCTCCACCTCCTGCTCTTCAATGGAAGCAGTGCTCAGTATTATGATGGGAATATGCTCCAGTTGTGGGTCGGCCTTGAGGCTCTGGCATACTTCAAGACCGCTCTTGTCCGGCAATAACATATCTGTTATAATTAGTGCCGGCCGATTCCACTTTGCTCTCTGCAGACCGGTTTCTCCATCTCCAGCCGTCAACACTGAATAGCCTTCTGCCTCCAAAATGGCTCTCATCAGCTCTAAGCTACCTGGATTATCGTCAATTATAAGTATCTGCTTCTGCATAGCGTCATCCAATCTTAAAACAAGAAACTCTCCCTGAATAGATAAATTTTTTCCTCACTTATCCTGCTAAGATTTGGGGAATTCCAAACAAGCTCCGATAACTAAAATTCAACACCGGTTTTTCAGTTTCATACCTAGCTAAAATGTTTAACTTAACAACGGCCATATCCGTTCTCCTGTCTATCTTGGGGATGTCACATTTACCCTCGCAGTGCGAGATTTAGTCTACCCCAAAACGCGTACTACGATCCATTGAAATCAGGTATCTTCAAGGAAAGACTGGACCTTTTTGGGCAACTCACGGGTATCCAGAGGCTTGGATATGTAGCCATCACACCCTGCAGCCAGGGCCCTTTCGCTGTCGCCGGCCATAGCTTTAGCAGTGAGTGCAATCACGGGGATACTCTCTGTATCCTCCCTACTCTTCAGAGTCTTAGTAGCATCGTATCCGCTCAGCTTGGGCAGTTGAATATCCATCAAGATCAGATCTGGTTTCTCTCTGATAGCCATTTCTATTGCCTGTTCGCCATCAAAGGCCTTCAAGACCTCGTAGCCATATTTGCGAAGTACAACCTCCACCAGTTTCAAGTTCGTCATATTATCCTCTACCACAAGAATTTTCTTTCCCATAATTGACTTCCTCTCGAGGTCATATTCCCAATTTCTAAGGAGGTCTCTACATTTCGCATCCCAAACACCTCCTATAGATAGACACTTCGAGATTCTTTAAATGGTGACTCTCTGGATTCTGTCCAAAAAGTACCGGGATCTAGCCTTTCGAGTTGTTGCACCCTACAAGGGTGAATTTCGATTCCAAGAAGTTACTACGGGGTAAACGGCCAGATTATGCAATCTTAAGGCCGGTTAGTAAGTCCAAGTTTACTACTTTGATTTAGCTGGATAGGTTAGATATTCCACGAAATTGCTTTTTAGTAGAATCTGTCTAATAGACAGACTTTACCCGCTCTCTGGTGATCCGTTATCAACGTCTGATTGAAGATTTGAGTAAACTTGCAAAGACAGCTGCTCAACTGGTGCCCCTTGCCCTTTGGTAGACAGGGTAAAACTGAAGGTGCTCCCCTTACCAGGTTGACTCTCCACCCATATTCTCCCCCCGTGAGCCTCTACCAGTTTTTTAGCAATAGCCAACCCAAGTCCAACTCCCCCATAACAGCGAGTGGCTGAACCATCTACCTGGCGGAAAGCGTCGAAGATTAACTTTTGATCCTCTGGTTTGATCCCTACTCCCGTATCGGACACAGAAACAACTACTATCCCTGGCTCCTCTGTTAGAGTACAACTGACTGTAATCTTGCCAGCCCGCGGGGTGAACTTACAGGCATTGTCCAATAGGCTCAACAATACTTGTCTTATCCTGACTTCATCACCCCAAACCGATCCTATCTGCTCTGACACCTTGAGCTCGAATTTCTGAGATTTCTCGGCTAACCGTGGAGAAATCTCATCTTTAACGGTTTGAAGCAGGGGGAATAGCTCAAATTCTCGACATTCCAATGTTAAACTGTCCGATTCTAATTTTGAAAAATCGAGCACGTTATTAATTAGCTTTAGTAATAATCTGCTATTGCTATAGATGTTATCAACAAATTCGTGTTGTTCTGGATTCAACGGGCCACCCAGGCCATCCCGTAGCAACTCTGAGAATCCGATAATGGAGTTAAGGGGGGTGCGCAGTTCATGACTCATATTAGCCATAAACTCAGACTTGAGTCTGTCCAACTCCCGTAATCTAATATTAGCTGTGGCTAATCTTTCGCTCCGCTTGAGAATCTCCTGTTTAAGCCTGGCGTTCTCTAAGGCATGTGCTGCCTGCTGGGCAAATGCCTCTAAGGGGGTCAAAGTTTCCTCCGTGGGGATTTTTCCATCTTTTGGATCGTCCACTGAGATCAGTCCGATGAAATTTCCCTCCTTTCCATAGAGAGGTATAAAGAGATAGTCGTTGGGGTGCCACTCAACAGTTTGCTGAAGAGGAACTCGGCTGGTTATTCCTCTGATACTGATTTTGGTCTTATATCTGGCGGGGATATAGTAACAGTTCCCCTTCCTAATTCCCTCTCGAAGTATATCCTTCAGTCTTAAAGTGGGAGTCTGCCCATCGGCCAACTTTCTTACCTCTTCTTCGGTAACGCCTGCATAGGCCAGCGGCTTTCGCCGCCCACTGCTCTCGTCCACTAATGAGATAAGCACCCTCCTGAAGTTGGAATACTTGACTATGGAGTTAGCGATCTCTGTCCCGATCTTCTGAATGTCTTCCTCCTGGATTATCCTGGCGCTGATTCGGCTGAACTCTTTCATCTGTTGGAGGGAAATCTCCATCTGGCGAGTCTTGCTCTCTATTTCCCGCTCTGCCTGTTTGTGTTCTTCCACCTCACGCTGAACCTGGTCTCGAGCTGCTCGGTACAGTTCTGCCCGACGAATGAAAAGCCAAAGCAGTGAGGCCATCCCCCCTGAGAGCCCCAGGCCAAATAGGAACAGCGGCATAGTAGCTTTAACATTGATCTGCGAGAATAAGTTTGGCCTTGGCTCTACTTTCAGAAGCCAGCTTTTGCCACGAAATTGGACTCCACGCACTATTTGCCGGTCTTGGATCCCGGTGGTCTGGCCGTGCTGGTAGATTAATCGCCCTCCCTCATAGATCTGAAAAGCAAAATCTTCCATAACCCCTTTTGCCAGACATCTTTCAACTAACGGTTTAACCCGGAAGACGCCGTTAAGGTAACCGTAGAGCTTACCCTGGTGAATCAACGGCCAGTAGGTGGCAAAACCCTGCCCTCCCTGTAGCAGCTCTATGCAAGGAGTAATAGCATACCTGTGGGTATTCTCCGCCTGCACAAACGCCTGGCAGCAGAGAGGGTCAGGATGCAGGTGCAGATCTTTATCTTTTGCCGGAAGATTCGGTTCTTCAGGATAGATCCAGCGGATAACACCCTGGGGGTCAATCCAGTTAATCGCCTGAAAACCTGGATAGTTGCGGTAATAGAGCTCGGCGAATTCCCAAAAACTCTCGTAGCTGAAATCAGCTGGCTGGCGCTGGACCCACTGATCTGCCAACACCTCCAAAGAGGCCAGCCGTGCCTCCATAAACTCCTCCAATCGAATCCCGAACTGCTGCGCAGCAGTCTCTGTGTGCCTGAGCAGAAGCTCCCGCCTGTGGGCTATGTGGCTTCGACACAGCGTTACTGTAATCGTCCCAAGGAGCAAGAAGACCGCTATGGGGAGAATCCTTTTTAACATGGGATGTCTCATCTATATTATTGATGGTTAATTATCCCGGGCCTCTTGGCACCGCTTAAGCCTACAAATTAAAATGCCTCGGGTTATATAAACCGCTTATGTATTGTCAGTTGGTTTTGTAGGCAGTTTTTCAGATTCGCGACATTCTTGTTGGCTTACGGCCAATAGTCTGCGCACTTCGGACAGCAGGACCCTTCTGCTGAAGGAGGCCTTTTTCAGAAATGCCTGAATTTGTCCGTTCAACTGCTTTCGTTGCTCGGGGGCGATATCTTTGCCGGTGAGCACAATGATGGGAATCTCTTTCCCCTTCCCGTTGGAACGGAGGGCGTGTACTACCTCAATACCGCTTATATCCGGCATAAGCAGGTCGAGGATCAACAGGTCAGGATTCTCCTGCTGGACCATTTGCAGAGCCGCCTTCCCATTTGTGGCTTTAAGAATACTGAAGCCCTCCGGCTTAAGCATCTCTTCGATCACCTCTGCCACCTCCGGTTCGTCATCGGCCACCAAGATCTTAGCTTCATGAGTCTTCACCCTGGTGGTAAGACTCAGTCTTTCCAGCACGGCCAGCAGTTGGTTCTTTTTTACCGGCTTGTTCAAGTATTCTACTGCCCCCAGACTCAAGCCTAATTCTCTGTTCTCCAAGACAGAAACGATCACTACCGGTATCTGTTTTGTGCGGTGGTCAGCCTTAAGTTCTTGCAATATTGTCCAGCCATCCTTACCGGGTAACATAATATCCAAAGTGATTAGTGTAGGCTGAAACCTCACTGCTTCCTCTACTGTCTTAGAACCATTGTAAATCTGGATTGTCTTATATCCTTCTTGCTGGAAGTAGAAACGAAGCAGGTCGCTTGACTGGGGGTCATCTTCCACTATCATAACCAATTCTCCCTTGGGGTTAGACACTGTTTTTTCAATCGTTGGGGGCTCTATTTGCATCTTTTCTGCCTTTTTAGGTTGCTTAGTAGGTAGTGTAAAGCTGAAGGTGCTTCCCTTCCCTGGCTGACTCTCCACCCAGATTTCACCCCCATGGGCTTCAACTATCTTTTTACTGATAGCCAAGCCCAATCCAGTACCCCCGTGCTCACGGGTGATGGAGCCGTCGGCTTGACGAAATGCGTCAAATATTACCTTTTGGGCTTCTGGTTTAATTCCCATACCGGTGTCAGTGACGGAAATAACCACCACATCTGGCTCTTCAGCAGGGCGGCAGCGAACCCATATTTGCCCCCCTTCTGGGGTGAATTTTGAGGCGTTGCTCAACAGATTCAACAACACTTGCTTTACCTTAAATTCGTCGGCCCAGACTGATTTCACCCGGTTGTCAACTTCGATTTCCAACCTCTGGCTCTTTTTGTCTATCAGTGCAGACACAGTAGTCTGGGCATCCTCCAGTAAACTTCTTAGATTAACTTCACTAAATTCGAATTTCATTTTGCCTGACTCAATCTTAGAAAGGTCAAGGATATCATTTATCAGGTTCAGCAAATGTTTACCGCTGGCATAGATATTGTTGATAAACTCAGCCTGTTCTTCGGTCAACTTGCCGGCTAGCCCATCTATAAGTATCTCTGAAAACCCAATAATAGAGTTAAGAGGGGTGCGCAGCTCATGACTCATATTAGCCAAAAATTGAGACTTCAGCCGATCTGTCTCTCTGAGCTTTATATTGGCCTCGGCCAGTTTCTCATTGCGTTCGATAATCTGCTCCCTGAGCTGAGCGTTCTCTATAGCCAGAGCTGCCTGGTGGGCAAACAGCTCTATGGGAACTAAGGTCTCCTCAGTAGGGGCCTTGCCATCTCTGGGATCGTCCAAGGAGATCACCCCGATCAGTCTCTTGCTTCTTCCATAAAGGGGAATAAACAACAGATCATGAGGATGCCAGTCGAGGGTATTCTGCTCTGAGAGTTCGCTCTCCAAAACATCGATCTGGGTCTGCTGGAGCCGAGAACGGTAGGGAATGTAATATGAATCGCTTATTCTGAATCTCTCTTGAAGGATATCCTCCAGCTCCCGGAGGGGAATCTCCTCTTCCATTAACTTGGATACCTGCTCTTCGGGTACTCCTATACAGGCTACTCTTCTTCTGGTACCTGTTTTCTCATCTATTAAAGAGATGAGAGTACGTTGGAAGGGAGAATAGCTAGTTACAGCAGTGGCGACCATAGTGCAGACTTTGCCCAGATCCTCCTCCTGCATTATGATACTGCTGACCCGACTGAATTCTCTTAACTGATGATATGAATCCTCCAGCTCCCTATTTGCCTTTGCCAGATCTGCTGTTCTCTCTTGTACCTTCTGTTCCAGTGTTTTGCTGTATTCTTCAAGTTTTCTCCGGGAGTCTCTCAGATTTCGGATCATTTGATTAAAGTTTTTCCCCAGTTCCTCTATTTCATCGTCGGTCTCAATCCAAACTGTAGAGGTCAGGTCGCCGCTGGCAACTTTTTGGGTCGCTGTGCTCAACTCAACTATAGGACGAGAGAGTTTCCGGGCAAGAAAGACGGTTGCTGAAAACCCTATGGCCAGGCATACCAATAACAAGATGGTCATTATGCTGAAAGATTGTTTGAAGATACGATCTGTTCTCTCAGTAGTCTGCTCAGCCCACACTCTAGATTCGGTGTTGATCTGGGCCACAAGTGATTCGATCTGGTGGACAGCCTCGGTATAGACACCTCTGAGCCTTTCAATACCAGCGTCGAGCACAGCCAGCCTGACAAACAGTCGCCACCAATCATCTATTTGTCGTTTTAACTCGGATCTTAAAGGAGCTTCTATGGGTACCCGGTCAACATCTGCTTTGAAAGAAGGAACTGCTTTTTGCAGACTATCAAAAACCGCAACCTTGCGGTACAACAGATAATCCTTTTCATAACCCCTAATAGCGAGTAGATCCTTCATAAGTTGCCTCTGACCGGTTCTCTTAACGACATCTTCCGTAAACCGAGCCTTCTGCTCCAAGGAAGCATTGAGGCCCTGATCACCAGAGCCCTTCTCTCTGATCTTATGAGCCACGGCCTGGAATCCTTTACAGTACTCATCTGCAAGCAGGATAATCTCATGAGCCCTCTTCTCCTCTGCCTCTGTCTGAAAGGAGCAGAGAAGCCAACAGCCCTGTTTTACTGCCAGCATGTGATTGGCTACCGCAGTGGCGTATTTCTCTTCGCCTGTGAGCAGAAATTCCTTCTCCGCTCTCCTTGCCTCCAGTAAGTTGTCGCTTATTCGTCTGGTAGTCTCCTGAACCTTTATAGTCTGCCGAATAACTCTACCCGACCGCCTCTGGGTGTTCACCAGAGTATACAGCCCAAAACCCCCAGCGATTAGAGCTAACGACAAGATTACCACCAGATTATTCAATAGTCTCCTGAAGATTGTCTTTCTCATATTCCTGATCCCGCTATCCAAGCTATTTTCTTTCCACTATCTGCCGAAGGGGTTGGGCTCTGGAGAGCCTTCCCACAGTGGTAAGGGTTTATGTTCCTCAACCGATAAGAATACGATCCTTCTGTCCAGTGCAGTGTTATCAACATCAACTCAAAAACTCATCGGTTCCGGCTCGAAGAACTCGGAATTAGCAGAAGCTGACCAAAGTACTTTGTAGTGACCCAGCTCTGGTCAAATAGATCAGCAGTCCAACTTACCTTGCTGTCCCTTCTGCCGCCGTCGTCATCGTCGTTGACCATCACGTTGAATCCGATCCGAACCCCAGGGCGGAGGGGCACAGAGACAAACACAATCTTGGGCACCTTCAACTCTGCCGTGTAGCCACTGGAGTTTTTCTTAATAGCCGCCGTAATTCCCAACGACTCCCAGAGTCCGGGCAGCATGGTCAGCCTGCCCCCAAACAGACCCATTCCTTCCAGCCATACATTGCCAGTGCTGTCCATAGAGAAACGTAACTCCGCATCATTGGCATCATAATCGGTAGAGTCAAGGTTCTCCTCCGTGCGGCTGTGAGCTTTACAGTCTCCGTCGAAATATATCTCCACCGAGTCGTCATGGTGAGAATCTCCAAATTCCGACTCACCGAAGACGAGCCGATCGTCGGTCACAACAACAGCAACATAGAAATTATCCGGGGTGGCCACACACCGAAAATTTGCTGAAAGATCGGCTTTGTCTCTGGGTGGCGTAAACTTTTTCCCGCCCGCTGTCTGGCATATGTTACCCAGGGTCTCCACCTTTGCCCCCAGGTCCTCCCAGTCAGAAAGGTCCCCATCGATGGTGATCGGCACCTGTTGGGGGAAAAACAGCGCTTCATATACATAGGTCTGTTCAGCTCTGCAGGTGACATAGGCCAGAGCAATAATGAGACAGGTCACTGAAATAGCAAAATTTCTCATCACTTCATCTCCTGTCTACCGTGAACGGGATTCCCTCGATAAAACCCCTCTTTTTTAACTATCGGCATTTCTGAGCCAGAGTTTACTGGGTTATGAGATTTCCAGACCGTTTTCGTCCCTTGCGGAAGGGGAGTTTCTATGCTACTATATCTATCTGATGGAAGGAGTGAGGGTTTTTTATTCTTGAACGCTCTTTTGACCAGAGAACGCCAGAGCTTACTGTCCGGAAGCTTCAATTTTTTCAATATGCGGGCAACGACCTCCTGCCAGAATTTGGCTGTGAACCGAGGAAAACGAAAGAAGTAGGATTCAAAAAGTTCAAGATAAACCCAACAGTGTTTCAGGCTTCACTGGCAGCCATTTTAGACTCCTTCATCCTAATGGGGGGTAATTTTCCCCGGATGATCCTCTAAAAGTTAATTTAGCAAATTCTGTGCCTTTTTAGCGCGGGCGGGAAAATAGGGATCTAAGACTAAGAAAATCTCATAATTATCTCCAAAAGCACCAGCTTCATCATAAGTTTTTAGTTTTGCAATATGCAACACATCTTCAAAATGCCCTAATGTTAGCTTTACAAAAACCAAACAATTAGGCATTAGCGTTGTTTTTCTCTACATTTGCTTCCTCAAAGTTAGCATTAGCCATCACAATTGTTCTCATTATCTTGGCGGTGGTAACTAGGGGAGCATTCCACCCTCGAACTGTCTGACCAGGCTAATGCTCTTAACCTACAGAGGAAAATTTCCAGCTCAGCAACCAAGAAAAAAACTGCTCCGTCAGGGTTAAATGCCCTGGCCAGAACCCCCGGAGGGGAGAAACTCCACCGGATCCAGAAAAAAATGGACTCCGGTTTCTACTCAGACAGAAAAATCTACTCCGCTGTTGCAGAAAAACTGCTCCGGTTGTTTGAAATATAATACTTTCCATCAGAGAACTTCCTCCCCCGGCCCTATCTAAACTTCCCCATTTCTCGAAAAGCTGATCTTTTTCGTATATACATTAGGCTTTATTTTTTCCCTTGACTTTCTTGGCAAGTATCGTTTTATTTTTATTATTACCATCTCTTTTTAGGGCTTATCTGAAAACTTTGCTAACCCGACCCTCGTAGCGGAGGTCTTTAGGCCTCCATAAATGGCGACCTGAAGGTTGCCCCTACATGGGGCTTACGCAAAGAAACAACATTAAACAGAAAATCAAGCCTTCACCTTGAGCTAAGAAAGGAGCCTGCCCTATGTTTCCCAAAAAGATTTCGAGTCACTGTTTTCTGTTGGCCGGTTTTCTTATATTCTCAGTGAGTCTTGCTGTGGCCGACAGTGAAGTCAGGGAGTTCCGGGGAGGAAGCCTGGACTTTTATTTTTCGGCCTCCAGCAGCATCCTCTATGGGCCGGGTTCACGTTCAGCGGCGATGGGAGGCACTTATTACACCCCAGGGAACGGAAGCAATGCCCTGTTCTGGAACCCAGCGGCCCTGGGATTTCTTGAGACATCCGAGACAAGATTTGACCTATCCCCTGCTCTTATTATCAACCCCGGCGATTTTGTAGATGTGCAACAAGAGATAAATGATGCAGTTGATGGAGTTATTAAGGATATGACTCCCGATAACAAGAAAAACACTATCATTGAGGAGATGAAGCGGGACGGCCGGCTGAGTTATCCTGAGTTCTCAGCTGAAGGTGGCTTGCCTGGCGGCTTTAACAGCGGAAGTGCAGCCCTGGTCTTCCAGGATATGGCCCTTGGAGTAGGTATCTACCAGCCTCTCACTTTAGAGCTCAGTGCAGTTGCCACCGGATTCAGAATGATTATGGAGAACACGGAGGTCAGCGGCGGAGATACTACTATAACTAAGTTTTTGGTCAACACAGATGCCAGTATTAATCTGGATGTCCGCCTTAATATCGCCACCTTTGCCCTGGCGAAAAATATTACCGAAAACTGGACAGTAGGGGTCTCCGCAGATCGCTATGACACCAGGGTCTTGGTCAGTGCAAAGTTCGACAACCAGGGGATGATGTCCAGCACCGCCAGAGGTGAAGAGACATTTGGCGACCCTAATGCAGGATGGCTTGGGCCAGGTAAACACAACGACTTAGATGCCTTCGTCACCGGTGATATTCAGAATACCTCGTGGGGGATGAAGGTAGGCACAGCACTCCGTATTAGCAAATTCCTTGGTTTCGACGCCTTCCTGAATATACCTCCCTCTCAACTGGATATGAAGAACGAGTTGAGGATTTCTTACAGCAGCTTAGATGCTCTAAACCTTGAAGCAGAAGAGGGTGAGGATATACTGGACACCAGCAGATTGATCCTCTCCCAATTGACCCGTACCAAAAACACCACTTATACTAGTGAATACTTGAGGCTGAGTCTGCCGAGGTCCTTTACCCTTGGAACCCACCTGCGGGCAGGTTTCTTCACCCTGGCTTTAAACTACTCCCAATACTCCGGAAGCCTCTCATTGGATTATAAGTGCACAGAGCAGAGGGCTATCACTCCACCGCCCAGCGCCTCCAGCAGAGATGACTCTCTGGCCACCAGCTATCGGGCCTATTCAGAAGGATTTACGCCGAAGAACTCCTTCCGTCTGGGGATGGATTTTGGGCTATTCCGACTGGGCGGAGGAGTGATCATTGGAGATGAGGTCAGCTCTGGCTTCAAAGAGGATGGTCAACCAAGAGAACCCAAAACTGGCATAATACTGCCGTTCTTCTCCACCGGGCTGACAGTTCCTCTCAAAGAGAATCTGAAAATAGGAACGGTACTAGTGGCTTTGCCTCTGACAGCATTACGCATATCTGTTAACTATAACTTCTAACTAAACTGGAAACTTAACTGCAAAGACCGCAGAGGAGACACCCAAAATACAAACCATTAAAGGTAGAAGGTAAACCGAGAATCGGTCGTCGAGAATAAGATTGATGTAGCTATTAAGGTGCATAAATAGATCTTTTAGCAGGCTTTGCTTCCTCTTTGGGGTCTTTGCGGTTGAACAAAAACACGAAATTCGGCAAGGTTTAGACAAGGAGAGAGAAAAATGCAGGCAGAAGTTAACAGGAAATTAAACGGGATGCTCCTGGGGGCGATAGTGCTTATCGCCATTGGCTTCCTGGCAACTCCTATTCAGGCTGAGATTGAGGGATTTGGCTATCTAAACGCCAAGGTCCTTCAGAGCACCGAGAACACCGGCGCTGAGATTGTTTTGACTGAAATCCCCCTGAAGTTTTACCGAGAGAATGAGGAGGTAACAGTGCGTTGGGAAGGGGAGATTGAGGGGGTGATGAGATACAGTAGATCGCCGGGCGGTGGTAACCCTGCTAACTATCCCGATTCTATCCAGAACACCGGCACGGGAAGCCTAACCTTCAGACCCGGGGATGAGGGAATGGGCGTTGGCCTCTACTATTGCCTCATCACCAGTACCGACGGGACGAAATCATCCGTGGAGTTTAAACTGATAGTAGAATCGGCTGTAGGGGTCACAATGAACTGGCCTGTAGGAGAGATAACCTCCCCGGCCCCGGTCTTCTCCTGGCAACCCAACCCTGGCGTGCCCTTTTACCTCATAGCTGTCTCTGATCAGCCATTTGTGATCGAGACGGACACATTGACCGGAGAACAAAAGGTCAAAGGTGCTAATGCTATCTGGATGGCCATCACCCCAGAGGTCTCCATCCAGTATGGACAGCCAGATCCCTCGGGCAATTTCACCAGCCCTGCTCCTCCCTTGCTGGCGGGCAAGACTTACAACTGGATTGTTCTGAATAACTACGGCAATACCCTGTCCACCACATCTGAGGTCACCTCTACTCCTAAGGATTTCTGGCTGGCACAGGAGGTGGAGCTCTCCGCTCCCCAGAATATGTACCCAGAGACGGGCGATACGCTCGACTACGAGGATAATCCGATTATCACCTTTCAGTGGAGCCAGGTGCCCGAGGCTGTTTCTTACCACATCTACCTTTCTGAATACCGGGAGGTGGTAGGGGGCAGCGAGGGTTTCTACCCGGTGTGGGATGCCATTACCTCAGACCCTCTGATAGATCTGGAGGCTCGTTATTTACTGATCAATGCCAAATACACCTGGAAGGTGATCGCTGAGGATGCTGAAGGACACATTGCCGCCTCCGACACCACCTCCTTCTGGTACCAGATACCTATATCCACTCTCGATATCTGGACTATGAACGGGGCTACCGGACAGGTGCTTCCTTATGCTACAGTGAAGCTCAGTCCTATTGATGGCTCTGTTGACATCACGCCCATCTTGATGGACGACAGCGGCCATTTCGAAAAGATCATCCCAACCGGCACTTACACTATCACTACAGAAAAAACGGGATACCAGACTCAGGTTGACACTGTAGTGCTCACCGAAGACCCCTACCCCGATCCCGATGACGAGAGGGGAGACATCCGGTATGAAGCTCAGCTATTTCCCTCTCCGGCTCAGTTCTATGGGACAGTGGTAGACAGCACTGCCGGTGATATCCCGGTGGAGGGGGCAACGGTAGAGCTAACTTCTGCCGATCAAACTGTCTCCACTTCCACTCTCTCCGATGCCAATGGTAACTTCAGCATCGGGGTATCAGCCGGAGAGTGGCAAATAGTCGTAGGGAAAACAGGCTATTCATCCCTGAAACTTACCAGAGTTATCGAACCAGGTCAGAACCTTAACCTCGGCAGCCTGAAGATTGCAGAGAACAAGTTCCAGATATTCGGCACCGCAGTGGATCACAATGGGAACCCCCTCTGGGGGGTAACTGTAAAGGCAGAAAATGACGAAGGCACAAGTTTCACTCACATAACCGATGCAGAGGGCAATTACGCTATAAAGGTCTCCCCGGGTTGGTGGACTATTACAGCAACTAAGACCGGGTATGTGAGTCCTAAGCCTCAGAAACAAGAGATACTGGGAAGCGATGTAAAGGTGGACCTTTCCCTGTCTGGCAGTGCTAACTTTGTCAAGGGAAAAGTGACCGACGGGAAAAACCCCATCGTAGATGCCACAGTTCAGGCTGTGCCCAACATAGGTAACCCAGTGACTACAACCACCGATCTCTATGGGGAATACACCCTGAATCTTCCCAGCGGCAGTTATGTCATTACTGCCAGCAAACCGGGTTACACCTCCCCTCCGGGGTTGAGCGTGACTGTTGGGGTCACTGTCACTGTGGGTGAAACCAAGTCAGGATTGGATTTCGTGCTGGTTCCGGACAACTGCCAGGTTCAGGGCAAAGTTACCTCCGACGGGATAACAGGAATAGCCGGGGTAACAGTGAAGGCTGGCGACAAAACAGTCTCCACCGACAACAATGGCTACTATCAAATAAAACTGCTGGCAGGGACATATTGGTTGAGCGCATCCAAGTCAGGATATCTCTCCAGCGATCCCCAAAAACTCACCTTAAATCCTGGCGAAACAGTCTCCGGAATCGACTTCTTGCTGGTACCTAACGCCAGTGTTATCACTGGAAAAGTGACCAGCGCCGGTGCCCCTATCGTGGGGGCTACGGTAGAGGCCAAAGGGGCAACAAAGCAGGAGGTGACTCAGACCGACGACGAGGGACATTTTTCTCTAAGCATTCCCGCTGGCACTTATGACTTGATTGCCTCCAAGAGTGGTTTCATCCCCGACACCCTCTACTCCATCTCGGTGAATCCTGGCGTTACTGCATCTGGCAAGGATTTCCAGCTTACCCAATATATCGGCTATCTCCAGGGCACGGTGACCGACGGGGTAGTTCCTTTACGAAAAGCCAGCATAGCTATCCAGAGTCTGGGGCCCCAAGCTCTCTCCTACTCCACTGTCTCTGATATCGCCGGCAGTTTCATTGTCGCTGTGCTCCCAGAGGTTTCCTACCAGGTTTCCGTCTCTAAGGATGGCTATTCTGATGCCTCGGTGGAGACTGAGCTTATCCCGGTGGGCGGAACAGCAGTAGTGTCAGTCCAGCTGACAGCCTTGCCCAGTCAAATTGCAGGAATTGTGGTAGACGAAAGTGGAAATCCTATTTGGAAGGCAAAGGTGAAAGCCATCAAAGAGGGAGCTGTCACTTCCACCACCACCGACGCTCGCGGTCAATTCCTGCTCAGTCTGGGGGCTGGAACTTATTCCATCGAAGCAGCCAAACCCGGTTACCTTTGCCCTGCCCCTGTAGAGCAGACCTTGCTGCCAGGGCAAAAAGTGAAAATTGACACCCTCGTTTTAAAAAGCAATCTGTCGGCCATTGTGGGCTTGGTCAAAGATCAGAGCACTGACACCGGAATCGAAGGGGTCAAGATAGTGGCCACTGAGAATGCCACTCAGACAGGGGGAACCTTTTACTCTGCCGTGGATGGAAGTTTCGCTCTCTTGGGGTTGCTTTCGGGAACCTACACCCTGATTTTGACCAAACAGGGTTATGTAGAGAAGACTGTGGAAAATTTGGCCTTGCCTGGAGGTATTACGAAAAAGCTCGAGGATGTCCTTATGGTGCCTAAGGAAAGCTCAATAGCGGGCCAAGTCGAAGGGCCGGCTGGAGCTACAGTGATGGCCATCGCCACCGCCACTGGCCAGATAACCTATGGCCTCACCGATGAATCGGGCAATTATCTCCTGTCCCACCTCTCCTCAGGAGAATACACCGTAAAAGTGGCCCTGAACGGTTATTCCTCCACCCCTGATTTCATCTCCACCTCTGTCTCTCCGGGAGAGCAGCTAACGGGCATAAACTTCTCGCTCCAAAAGAACATAGGGTTCATAAGAGGACGCGTCTATTCAGCTTCAGACTCTACAGTAGGCCTGAGAGGGGTAGTAGTGACCGCAGATGACGGATTGGGCAACTCCAGCAGCGCCATCACCGACGCCGACGGCCGCTACCACATAGAGAACCTGGCCGACCTGGGCCAGCAGTTTACCCTGCAGGCAAAATATCCGGGATACATTCCAGCCACCGCCTCAGTGAGCTTAGGAACCGAGGATGCTGACTTCGCCTTAGAGCCGGCTCGACGAGTGCTGAAAGGAACAGTTAGAAACCAGGAGGGCACAACTAAAGGACTCCCTGAACAACTTAAGGTCGGTCTCTTCTCAGAACAGATAGGAACCAAGAAGGCGGTGACCAATAGTGAGGAAAATTATCTCTTCAGCTTCTCTGACCTCTCTCCAGACCAGAGCTATTCCGTCTGGGTGGAGATTATGCAAAAGGGCTACGCTTCTTTTCCGCAATCGGTGAGCATCACCCAGCAAGAGACTACTTTTGTGGAGTTGACCTTAGAGGTGCACACCTCTGCCATAAAAGGAAATGTGGGAATTTCGGGGGCCACTGTTACCGCCCGGGGCGCAGACCCTGCCCATGTTTACACCTCTATTTCGCAGCCTGACGGAAGTTTTATCATCTCAAATCTATACGCCGACAGCTATCAGGTTACTGCTACTAAACCCAAATATGTTACCGCCTCAACCAGTGTCACTGTAGAGATGGAGGAGACCAAGGACTTGGGCAATCTGCTTAGATTAGAACAGGTAGAGATAACACTGACTGGCAAAGTGGTGGATCCGATGACCAATGCTTCCGTGGCTGATGCTCCGGTAGTAGCTGTCTCCAGTGATGGTAAAAGTTCCGGCGCAGACACCACCGATCAGAATGGCGGCTTTAGGATCGAAGGTCTCTCCCCCCAGACCGAATACACTGTAGCTACAACCTTACCTCTGGAAGATTACGAAAATGCCCAGACTCAGGTAGTGGTTGGCACTGCCGCTCCAGATCCCATAATCCTGAAG
>CAZQSC010000019.1:0-20154 GCA_964595705.1 uncultured bacterium
GTGGTTCCTGGGAGGCTATCATGAAGACTTTTTTCCGCATTTTGTTTCGGTATTCTTTGGCGGCAATGATAACCTTGGCGATCCTCTACCAGACTGTGCTTGCTGCGGCCCCTGATTCCCTGGGCATGCTCAGGGCCATTCATATAGGGGGTAATTGGGGACGGAATCCATTCGGGATTGCCGAACAACCGGAAGACTATTACCAATTCCTCGGGGAGCTAAATGTCAACTGGGTAGGAATCTCTGTTGCGCTTCATATTGAAAGCAGCATGGATAGCACGGTTGAACGGGTGTATGAGGATGTCCCAATCCCTACATTCAGGGATGAGCCTTTGATCGATGCCATTCGTGGTTTCAGGCAGCATGGTCTCAACGTCTATCTGACCTTGGCTTTTGAAACACAGGAGGCGGCGGAGTCCCAGTATCCAGTCCATAGGACACAACTGGGCGATCCATTTGCTTATGAAGAAGATCCTGACATCCAGCGCCAATACTGGCCCTGGGATCCGGACCACTCCGATCATGCCGCATTTGTAGAATCTTTCTTCCGCACCTATACGGAGCAGGCCATGTATTTTGCCCGCATAGCCGAATCCGAAGGGGTGGGCCTGTTTTCCCTGGGCACAGAAACTAACCGGCTGTTTCGGACCCGTGCCTACGGAGACCGCTGGCCTAACGATTTCCAAACCCAGCTCAAGACCATGGTGGATTCTGTCCGTTCGGTCTACTCCGGGCTGGTCTCCTTCGACCTGCACTGGGGCGCTTTGGCGGATACGGAGTTCTTTGGTCCCGGTTGCTATTATCTCTGGGAAGATCTCGGGCTCGATGTGGTTGGTATCAGTGCCTATTTCCAGTTGGCCGAGCAGCCCCCCACATCGGTGATGACGGTATCCGAGCTGGAAACGAGTTGGGAAGACGTCTTCAATCGTTATCTCCTCCCTCTTAAGGAGACAAATCCCGAACGGCCCATTCTGTTTCTGGAGTTTGGCTACGTTGATGATATAGAGTCGCCGTATTTTGCCGACTCGAACGCGTTAAGCGATCGGGTGTTCCAGGACAATGATTCAAACGGCCTGGACGATGGTGAAGAGACACAGGCCAACATCCTTGAGGCGTTTTTCAAAGTCAATGACCGATACGACCAGCTCGTTCAGGGAGTGTTCTTATACGGGAATCATATTTGCAGTCGTTGGGACTGGGAGAACACTTTCGGCCAGCTTCGCACCCATGCCATTCGCTTAAAGTTAGCTGAGGAGGTTGTCCGGTCCTGGTATGAAGCCTATGAGCCTGTAGCCGCTGTGCCGGTTCTGATAGCGCCGCCTGATGGTGCCCAGGATGTTCCCCCCGAGGTGGAGCTCATCTGGAGCAGCCTTCCCGAGGCGGCCCTGTATCATCTGCAGGTCTCCGAGCAGCCGGATTTCTCCTCCCTGTTTTTGGATGTCTCCGATATTGCGGATACGAGCTATGTGTGCAGCGGGCTGTCGCCTGAGACAACCTACTATTGGAGAGTCCAGGTGCAGGATGCTGCCGAATGGTCGGAATCGTTCTCATTCAGGACGGCAGAGGGGCCACCGGAGGTGATGGGCGAATATTACGTTGATGTCTATAATTCTGAGAAGGCCTACAATGGAACCACCCTCTTTACGGACGCCCATGATCCAGAGAACCCAAAAGTGGTTGAAGTTGACATGAACGGCAATATTGTTTGGGAATATATTCTTCCCGAAGAATTAAGATCTTATACTCAACCCGGATTTGATGCAGAATTGCTCTCAAACCAAAATATATCAATAGTGCTTCCCAGAAAGGGGATATATGAAATTGACCGTAGCGGCAGTATAGTGTGGAAACATGAAGATAGCAAAGTTTCCCATGATGCAGACCGGTTAGCAAATGGCAATACCATCTATGTCTACGGTGACAACGACACAAAAGATGACCCCCAGGTAAAAGAAGTAGATTCCAGTGGAAATCTGGTCTGGGCATGGTATGCAAAAGATTATTTCGATGTTCACCCCTTTAGTAATATAAGCCGCGAAGGTTGGACGCATACCAATGCAGTTATCAGAATGGACGACGGTAATACTCTAATTAACCTGAGAAATTTCCAACTTACCGTCATAGTAGACCCTGAGGGATCGGTTGTTAAACAATTTAATTGGCGCGCCATAAGTGGCGCAATGCGACCCGATCCGCATGATCCGGAGATTTTGCCAGACGGCCATCTTTTAATCGCTCTGCAAAATGATTCACCCTACCAAGGGGTAGAAATCGACATGAGTTCTGAAGACATTGTGTGGTCTTATACACAAGATGGGCTGAGAACCGTAAGAGACTGCGATAGACTGCCTAATGGAAATACCCTCATGGTAGGGGTTCTGGTAGAGGATGACGAATCTGTAATATTCGAAGTGACCTCAAGCGGAGAAATCGTCTGGCGACTAAAGATAACGGACACTCCGGCAACTTTACAGCCGGGCTGGTTTTATAAAGCTCAAAGAATATCTACGGCCGTGGCCGCTGTGCCGGTTCTGATAGCGCCGCCTGATGGTGCCCAGGATGTTCCCCTTGAGGTGGAGCTCATCTGGGGCAGCCTCCCCGAGGCGGCCCTGTATCATCTGCAGGTCTCCGATCAACCGGATTTCTCATCCCTGTTTTTGGATGTCTCCGATATTGCGGATACGAGCTATGTGTGCAGCGGGCTGTCGCCTGAGACGACCTACTATTGGAGGGTTCAGGTGCAGGATGCTGCCGGGGAGGGTGGATGGTCAGAATCATTTTCATTTGAGACAAAGCAAGGGGTGCAAACTGAACTTGCGGGAGATTTTGACGGAGACGGCCGGGTCTGGACCGAGGATTTCGTGCTGTTTGTAACCCAGTTCGGTCGGCAGCAGGGTGACGAGGGCTTCGACCCTATCTACGACCTGGACGAAGATGGCAGGATCTGGACAGGCGACTTTGCCAGGTTTGTGGCTCAATTCGGCAAAACAAGCGGGGCAGGCAAAACAGTAGTAGCGCTTTCACCCGTGGGCAAGAATCAGGATGCCGAACTGGTCGTGTCAGTTCAGACAAGGGGAGCTAGTTCGCTGTCATCCGAAGGCATGGAGTTCACCGTTGAGCTCTCTGTTGAGAATGCCGCCGAACTGCGGGGCTACGGCCTGACCCTCGATTACGAACCCGAGGTGCTGGAATTTCTGGGGGCGGCCCCAGGCAAGGATAACCTGCTGAATAAAGCAGGTGGTTCTACGCCTCTATTCTTAGTGATCTCCAATCCAGACAGACCTGGCCAGGTGTGGATTGCTAATGCCCTGGCGGACTTTAAGTTAGCTCAAGGGAAGGGATTGCTGGCCAGCTTGAGTTTCCGAACTCGAGGCAGGCTTTCCGGTTCTTCACTGCCTGTCAGGCTCTCTGGGGTAGAACTCTTCGATGCCCAGTTGCGCCTGAACTCCCTCTTTGGGGAGAATTTGATGAAACAGATTCAGCTTCTGCCAGCAGAGACCCGGCTTGTCCAGAACTGTCCCAACCCCTTCAACGCAGCCACTTGTATCAGCTATCAGTTGGCACAACCGACATTTGTGACCCTCAAGGTCTACAACCTCTCTGGACAGTTAGTCAAAACGCTGGTAAAAGAAGAGAAACCAGCCGGCTGGCATTCTGTGAGATGGGATGGCCGGGACAGCTCTGGCAGAGCGGTGGCCAGCGGAATATATCTCTGTCACTTCACCGCTGGTGAGTTCTCTAAGGTCCACAAGATGTTGCTTTTGAAGTAGATCTCTTACCTGAGACCAGGTGGGGATCTGTTCTCTGCTTAAAGGATAACCAAGCAAGGCGCTGTCGATCTTGACCTTCGGCAGCGTCTTTTCTTTTCCACAGTCAAAGCTGATTGAGTTGTAAAAAGTCGCATTTCCCCTCCCCTGTGGGGAGGGGATTCACCCTGTTAGATAGAGGATCTTGTCTAACAGGGTAAAGGGGAGGGGGACATCCTCATCCTTACCCTCTCCCTTTCAGGGAGAGGGAGCATTTAGGACTTTTTACAAATCAAACAAAACTCTCCTTCCTCAGGTAGTTAAATCTTCATCAACTACGCTTAGTTCTTGAACGAGTGGAAAAAATGGGGGAGATTCGACTACCTTTTCCCGTTGACAAAGTTAATGCTACGCATTATATTTCTTTTATCGATTCTATCATCTGGACTCTGGGGGAGGGCTAGAACCTCCCAGATTTAGCTCTTGTGGCTGCCTGGTGGAACTGGCAGACACGCTGGCCTTAGGAGCCAGTGCCCTTGGGGCGTCCGAGTTCAAATCTCGGGGCAGCCACCAGTATAACTATACCATACGCACTTGGGATCCGGGAGAAGGGCAGGATCTACTTTGTTAATGGCCACCCTCGGGAGGACGTGAAACGTGAAAATGTCTGGAACGTTGGAACCTGATCACGTCTCACGCATCAGGTTTCACGCCGAACCGGGCAATCACTAAAGTATGGTAGAGATGGTTTCTCCCCGTTTTCACGTGCGTTTGGTATAACAAATAAGGAGGGATCTTGAAAGTCTCTGTAACAGATTTAGAAGAAGGGAAAAAGCAGCTTCAGGTTGAGGTGTCACCCGAAATGCTCCAAAAAGAGATGGAGCCTTTTTACAAAAAATATCAGCGCTCTGTCCAACTGCCCGGTTTTAGAAAGGGGAAAGTCCCCCTGGAGATTCTCAAAAAATCTTACTACGGACGCCTAATTAGGGAAGAGGCCTTAGGGGAGATACTGCCAAAACTTTACCAGAAGGCCACGAAGATGGGGAAAGTTAAACCCATATCCCCGGCAGATATCGAACAGATGGAATACGAAGAAGGGAAACCCCTTCGGTTCACTGCCTCAGTGGAGGTTGAACCTGAGATTGAAGTTAAAGATTACAAGGGATTGGAGGTTGTCAAACAAATACGCCAGATAACCGATGAGGATGTAGAGGCCAGAATTCAGAAACTCAGGGAGGAAAGTGGTGTCGAAAGAGTGGTTGAGCGCCCGGCCAAAGAGGGTGACCTGGCGTTGATCGATCTGCAGAAGCTGGACCAAAGCGGAGTGCCTGTCGTCGGGAGCAAAATAGAGAATGAACTTGTGAAGCTGACCCCAGAGTCTCTGCCAGAACTGTTCGGCGCTACCGAGGGCGAGGAACGAAAAGTGGTTCTCACCTATCCTGAGGACCATCCCGATGTCAACCTTGCTGGTACCCAAGAGTATTATTTGGCTAAAGTTAAAGAGGTTAGGGAAAGAGAGCTGCCCGCTTTAGACGACGAATTTGCCAAGGATGTGAGCGACTGTAATACTATGGAAGAATTAAGAGAAAAGATTAAGAGCGAGCTGGTTGAGGAGACTGAACAGCAAGCTATGAAGGAGGTACGGCGAAATATTATTGAACAGTTGCTCAGGAAATACACCTTTGATGTGCCGGAGAGGATGGTTGAGAATTCCCTTAGTGGCTTAATAGAAAGGATGAAAAGGATCTCTCCAGGTGAGGTTGATGAAGAGCTAATCAGAGAGAGGGCCCGGGGAGAGGCCATAAGGCAGATAAGGTCTCGTCTGATACTGGAGGCAATCGCTGAGGCAGAGAATATCCAGGTCTCAGACGAAGAGGTAGAAGAGAAGATTGCCGAGATCGCACACTCTAAGAAGACAGACCCAGAGAAACTGAAGGAGTCAATTATTTCCCAGGACAGATTAGAGGACTTACGAGAGGATCTGTTGCGGGAGAGGACCCTGGAGTTTCTGGTGAAAAATGCAAAGATCACAACCTCGAAGATAGACTGAGAAGATTCCGTCGAAAAATAGGGTTACTGGCAATACTTTGGGTTCAGCCTACATATCCATTTTCTGTAGGAGGACTCTCCAGAGCCCTATTCTATCGGCGTCTGGAGACGCCTCCCACAGATCTTCTCCAGAAAGAAGAGGGAATGTTTTCTGTAAAATTGGCTTTTTCGGCAGAATCTGAGGATCTCTGGCCTTGACATTTGACAGTTCCGTTGAATATTTGTTTATAATCTAACAAAGACCCGTTCGTAAAAAGCTGCATTTCCCCTCCCCTGGGGGAGGGGATTCACCCTGTTAGATAGAGGATCTTGTCTAACAGGGTAAAGGGGAGGGGGACACCCTTACCCTCTCCCTCAAGGGAGAGGGAATACTCTGGACTTTTTACGAGAGGATCAACAAAGTCAACTTGAAAACAGGGGGTAGCGGACAAATGCCTTTGGTACCGATGGTCATTGAGGAAACGGGTCGGGGAGAGAGGGCTTATGATATATTCTCCCGCCTGCTGAAGGAGAGGATTATCTTTCTCAGTTCAACCATCGATGACAATATAGCGAATTTAGTTGTGGCCCAGATGCTGTTTCTGGAAACTGAAGACCCGGAGAAGGATATCTGGATGTACATTAACAGCATGGGAGGCGGAGTGTGTGCTGGACTTGCCATCTACGACACTATGCAGTATATCAAACCAGATGTGGCCACTGTCTGTGTGGGACAATCGGCGAGTATGGGGGCAGTGCTTCTGGCCGCTGGAGCTAAGGGGAAACGTTACTCCCTACCCAATTCTCGCATAATGATCCATCAAGGATGGGCAGGAGTCCAGGGTTCTATCGCTGATGTAGAAAGACACACCAGGGAGTTCCTCACCCTCAGGCGAAAATTGAACGAGATACTGGCTCACCACACTGGACAAACCTTAGATAAGATTGAAAAGGACACTGACAGGGATTTCTATATGTCACCCGAAGAGGCGAAAGAATACGGCCTTATAGATGAAATAATCAGCAGCAAAAAACAGGTAGAGAAGAAATGAAGAAGAGACCTGACAGAACTGATCTGGTGTGCTCATTCTGTGGGCGTAATGCCGCCCAGGTGAGAAGATTAATAACCGGCTCCAGTGCCTGTATCTGTAACGAATGCGTGCAAATCTGCAATAGCATCTTAGGGGAAGAGACTCAGCAGAAGTCCGCCTTGCCCAAGCCAGAGAGACTACCTACCCCTCAGCAGATAAAGGAGAAGTTAGATGAGTATATCATCGGGCAAGAGGGGGCTAAAAGGGCTGTTTCTGTGGCTGTTTACAACCATTACAAGCGGATTCAGTCAAGCCCGGCGGCCGATGATGTGGAGTTAGAAAAGAGCAACATTCTGTTGATCGGGCCCACAGGAACAGGTAAGACCCTGCTGGCTCAGACCCTGGCAAGATTCCTTCAGGTTCCGTTCTCCATTGCCGATGCCACTACCCTCACCGAAGCCGGCTATGTAGGGGAAGATGTGGAAAATATAATAGTACATCTGCTTCAGGCAGCAGACTACGATGTGGCCAGAGCAGAGAAAGGCATTATCTACATAGATGAAATTGACAAGATAGCCCGTAAAGAGGGAGCTAGTCCTTCCATCACCAGGGATGTCTCTGGCGAAGGGGTACAACAGGCCTTGCTGAAAATACTGGAGGGCACGGTAGCCAATGTTCCCCCTCGGGGCGGTCGCAAACACCCAGAACAGCCTTTAATCCCTATTAATACTAAAAACATTCTCTTCATTGCCGGAGGTGTCTTCCAGGGGCTGGAGAAAATCATAATGCAGCGCATAGGGAAAAGAGCTATGGGCTTCGGCGCCGAAGTGGGAACCAAAGGAGAATACAACATTGGCCAGATACTATCTCAGGTTGAACCAGAAGACCTTCTGAAGTTCGGCCTTATCCCCGAGCTGGTTGGACGCCTGCCTCTGGTCTGTGCCTTCGAAGAGTTGGACGAAGATGCCCTGATGAGGATACTGGTGAAACCTAAGGACGCCCTGACCAAACAGTACCAGAAGTTTTTCCAGATGGAGGGGGTGAAACTCACCTTTGAAGAACAAGCCTTGCAAGAGGTGGTGCGGATAACCCAAAAAAGGGGCACCGGTGCCAGAGGGTTGAGGTCAGTCCTGGAGGGCGCCATGCTGGATATTATGTATCAGCTCCCCTCCCAGACCGACGTTCGGGAGTGTATAATAACTAAGGAAGTGATTGAGAGAAAAGCAGCACCGAGGTATGTAATCAAAAGCTATAGAACCAGAAAAACGGCATAAAAGAATATAATAAAGAGAACTTACCCCCTTATCAAAAAGGAGAAGACGGTGAAAAAGCGTTTGTTCACACCTGGTCCTACTGCTGTGCCGGAGAGCGTGTTGTTGAAGATGGCTGAGCCTATTATTCACCACCGCTCTGCCGAATACGGCGAACTCTTTGCTCAGATCAACCAAGATTTGAAGTATCTGTTTCAGACCGAGAACGACGTGCTTACATTCACCTCCTCTGGAACCGGAGCAATGGAGGCGGCGGTAGTAAATCTCTTATCCCCAGGAGATAGAGCGCTGGTAGTGCGAGGGGGAAAATTTGGCGAAAGATGGGCCGAGATCTGCATCGCTTACGGGGTTCAGGTCGAGCCCCTCGACGTGGAGTGGGGATACGCAGTAGAGCCGCAGCAGATAGCCGCGAAACTTGAGGCTACTCCAGGAATTAAAGCGGTTTTCACTACTCACAGCGAGACTTCCACAGGAGTTATAAATGATATTGAGGCCGTCGGTCAGATAGTGAAGGAATACCCTGCCCTTCTGGTGGTAGACGTCATCACCAGCATTGGCACTCACCGGCTTCTACCTGACCAGTGGCACATCGATGTGGCAGTCGCTGGTTCCCAGAAAGGACTGATGCTTCCCCCGGGGTTGGCTTTTGCCTCGGTAAGCCAGAAGGCCTGGGAGGCCGTTGAATCTTCAAAACTGCCTAAGTATTACTGGAGCTTCTCGGCGGCAAAGAAATCCCTGGCTAAGAACCAGAATCCTTACACTCCGGCAGTGTCGCTTTTAGTGGGGCTGAAAAAGTCGCTGGAGATGATCCAAGAAGAGGGATTGGAGAACATCTGGGCCCGACACCAGCGACACGCCCGGGCAACCAGAGCGGCGGTTCGGGCCTTGGGGCTGGAGATATTCGCTAAGAATCCTTCGAATATCCTCACCATTGTTAAGGTACCGGAAGGAATGGACGGGAAGCTTCTGTTGAAGACCATTCGCACCAAGTATGGAGTCACGATGGCAGGTGGACAAGCAGCACTTGCCGGCAAGGTGGTGAGAATCTCTCATATGGGATACACAGATGATTTTGATATCTTAACAGCAGTTGCGGCTCTGGAGAGAGGGCTTAAGGACTTGGATTGGCAGTTTGGACTCGGCTCCGGGGTGGCTGCGGCACAACGGGTGTTGGCTGAAGAAAATGGCAGGGAATTATAAGCAAAAGGGGCCATTGGCTTAGGCCCAAATTTGGTAAACCCGAAGTTAACCGGGCATCATTTATATATAGGCTTCATAAATATAGGATTCACAGAAGTTCAGCTTTCTAACTTTGCAAAATTTCCAGACCCTAGAAATCGACTCTTCCCCTCAAACAGGAGGTAACAGTTGAAGGTTTTAATAAGCGACCCAGTCGACCGGCAATGCGTGAAGCTTCTAGAAAAAGAAGGGCTTGAGGTAGATGTTCGGACTCATCTGTCGCCTGAAGAGTTAAAACAGACTATCGGCCAGTATTCCGCCCTAATTGTCAGAAGCGGCACCAAGGTTACGGCGGACCTCATTCAGGCGGCCCGAAATATGAAGGTGATCGGTAGGGCTGGCAGCGGAGTGGATAACATCGATGTCGCCGCCGCCACCAAACAGGGAATAGTTGTGATGAACACCCCCGGGGGAAACACCATCTCAGCAGCAGAGCACACCCTCTCCCTGCTTCTTGCCCTCTCCAGAAATATCCCTCAGGCTATGGAATCTCTACGCCGAGGCAAGTGGGAGCGAAAGAGATACACCGGGGTGGAGATCTACGGAAAGACACTGGGAATTATAGGATTAGGAAAGGTAGGAAGAGAAGTGGCCTTGCGCGCCAGGGGCTTGGGGATGAAACTGTTGGGGTACGATCCTTTCATCTCTGAGGAGGTAGTAGCGAAAATTGGAGTCAGGTTAGTAAGTTTAGACGAAATATATTCTCAATCTGACTACATCACCATTCACACCCCTCTTACCAAGGAGACCAGACACCTGATATCCGATGCCGAGCTGGAGAGGTGCAAACAGGGCGTGAGGATAATCAATTGTGCCCGTGGGGGAGTAGTGGATGAGGCGGCCCTACTTAGAGCGCTGGAGAAGGGAAAGGTTGCAGGAGTAGCACTGGATGTGTTCGAGGAAGAGCCTCCTGGGGACAATCCTCTAATACAGCACGAAAAGGTAGTTTGCACTCCTCACCTGGGTGCCTCCACCCATGAGGCCCAGGCCAACGTCGCCCTCCAGATTGCCGAGCAGATAGCCGACGCTCTGATAAGAGATAACATCCGCAATGCCCTGAACCTCCCCTCTGTAGAACCCAACGTTTATCAAGCCCTTCAACCCTACCTGCTGCTGACCGAAAAGATCGGCTCCCTTCATGCTCAGCTCGCCGAAGGGCACCTTCAGAAAATATCCGTCGAATACTGTGGCGATGTCCTGGCCTATCCTATCTCTCCTCTTACTTCCTCTATCCTGAAAGGAATATTTCAGGACATCGGAGAGGGAACGGTCAATTTAGTAAATGCCCTTGTAATTGCCGAAGAGAGAGGGGTGGGAATAGAAGAGATCAGATCCAGTGAACACAAAGACTTTTCTAATCTTATTACTGTGAGATGTGTGACCAATAAGGGGGGGCGTCTCATTTCTGGGACCGTCTTCGGCAAAAATGACCTCAGAATTGTAAGAATGGATGGATATCATTTTGACGCCTGGCCCCAGGGCAATATGCTTATCTGCGCCAACCAGGATGTCCCAGGGGTTATCGGAAGTATAGGTACCATCCTGGGCAATGCAGGCATTAACATCGCCCGGATGTCCTGGGCCAGAGAGGAAGACGGCCAAAAGGCAATGACAATGTTGAATGTTGACTCCCCCATCCCCGACGAAATATTAGAAAAGATCCTCTCTGAAAAACACGTGCTGTGGGTAAAGAGAGTCGTACTTTAGCGCTAAGGAGCCTAAACAGATGCATCAGCTCTTCATAATCTTCGTTGCGGCTGTTTTAGTCAACAACTTCGTGCTGGTGAGGTTTCTGGGGATATGCCCCTTTTTAGGAGTTTCTAAGCGCATTGAGACCGCAGTGGGTATGGGCATGGCCGTGATATTTGTTATGAGCCTTGCCTCAGTGGGAACTCATTTGGTCTATTCGTTTATCTTAGTGCCTTATAACTTGCAGATTCTGGAGTATGTGGCTTTTATTCTGGTCATCGCCTCTTTGGTGCAGTTTGTGGAGATAGTGGTTCGGAAAACGACCCCTGCTCTTTATCAGGCTTTAGGGATATACCTGCCTTTAATCACTACCAACTGTGCGATCTTGGGCTTGGCGCTGCTGAACGTGATCAAAGGCTATAACCTGATGCAAAGTCTTGTGTTTGCAATAGGCGCAGGAGTGGGGTTCACTCTGGCCTTGATGATAATGGCCGGAATAAGGGAACGACTGGAGTTCTCTGACATCCCCCAAGCCTTGCGGGGTGTCCCCATAGCCCTGATTGTCGCTGGGATTCTGTCTATGGCCTTCCTGGGATTCTCTGGACTGGTCAAACTGTAGCCTGTTAGGGAAATATGGAGAGTACATTTCTACCTGCCATCTTATGGTTAGCAGCTCTAGGGGGAGTCTTCGGGGTGATTTTAACCTGGGCCTCTCGGAGGTTTGCCGTGGAAGAGGACCCCCGGGTGGGGAGGGTTCTGGAGATGCTCCCCGGGGCAAACTGCGGCGGCTGTGGCTACCCCGGCTGTCGTGAATTTGCCCTGGCAGTAGTGGAAGGCAAAACTACCCCTGGAGCTTGTGTGGCAGGCAATAGCGAGATGGTTCTGAAAATCTGCAGCCTCTTGGGACTGAAGGCAGAGGAACAGCAGACCCCAATGGTAGCGGTCGTCCACTGCCAGGGAGGGAAGAAACAGACAACAGAGCTTTTCGATTACGAGGGCATCGAAGATTGCCGAGCAGCCGCAGTGCTGTTCGAAGGTTCTAAGGGGTGTGTTTACGGTTGTCTGGGGTTGGGTTCCTGTGTGAATGCCTGCCCCTTCAGAGCAATTAAAATGGGCAGGGACGGCCTCCCGGTGGTTGATGATAACCTGTGCACCGGCTGTGGTATCTGTGTAACTGTCTGCCCAAAAGGGATCATAGAGCTCATCCCAAAAGAGCAGAAGATATTCTTAGGGTGTTCTTCTCATGATCGGGGACGAAAGGTTAAAGATGTATGTACCGTGGGCTGTATCGGATGTGGTATCTGCGCAAAGGTAACCCCTGGGGAGAGTATCCAGATGAGAGATAACCTCCCAACCATTAACTATCAGAAGAGTCCCAATCTGGTAGTGGCCGTGCACAAATGTCCCCAACATTGTTTTGTTGATAAGGTTAAAGTGCGGGCAAAAGTGGCCATAGGAACAGATTGCAATGGTTGTGGACAGTGCAAGCAGCTGTGCCCAATGGGAGCTGTTGAGGGTGAGACTGGAGAAAGACACAGAGTGATCAGAGAAAAGTGCGTTGGCTGTGGCATCTGTGTCTTAGCCTGTCCTCAAAAGGCAATCTTTACTATGGGAGCAGTGGGGTATGTAAAAGATTGAACAACGCAGAGAAAAAAGATATGCCCTTCCTGGACCACCTGGAAGAGATGCGCTGGAGAATTATCCGATCTCTGGTTGCAGTGGCGGCAGCTGCGGTGGTCTGTTTCTTCTTCTCCGGCCAACTACTGGATCTCCTGACCCGACCAGCAACCTCTCTACACCCTGCCCCGAAGATCATCTTTCTCTCCCCGATTGGTATGTTCACTGTACGCTTGACTGCCTCAGTGGTGGCAGGGGTCGTTCTCAGCCTTCCGTTCATTCTCTATCAGGTCTGGTGTTTCATAGCACCGGGACTTTTAGAGAAAGAACAGAGATACTTGCCCAGAGTGCTCCTTTACTCATCATTATGTTTTCTGGCAGGTGCCGCCCTGGCCTATTTTGTGGTGGTACCAATGGCCTTGCGCTTCCTGATTGGGATGGCCACCCCTCAGATCCAACCACAATTTGACATCGGCAGGTACATAAGTTTTGTCTTGAAACTCACCGTGGCCTTCGGGCTCGTCTTCGAACTGCCCGTCTTCTCATACTTTCTAACCCAAATGGGTATACTCACCCCACAATTTTTGAAGAGAAAAAGGGCCTACGCCATAGTGCTTATCTTCCTCACCGCTGCCATTTTGACCCCCCCAGATATCTTCTCTCAAATATTGATGGCCCTGCCTCTGATTCTGCTCTACGAGGTATCAATCTTGATATCCAGCCTGGTGGAGAGGGGAAAAGCAGCGTCATAAGCATTGATGTAGACAAATAATGGATATAACCATGATCCGTTCGTAAAAAGTTGCATTTCCCCTCCCCTGGGGGAGGAGATTCACCCTGTCAGATAGAGGACCTTATCTAACAGGGTAAAGGGGAGGGGGAAGAAAAACTCCTTAAAATATCAAGAGTTTCACCCTCACCCCGACTCTCTCCCTTGGAGGGGGAGGGAGCATTTTGAACTTTTTACGAGTCAATCAACCATAACTATAGAATCTGTTTAAATCAATATGAAAAAGATATGGACCATTATAGAGCTTCTCAACTGGACAAGTGATTATCTAGCTGGCAAAGGGTTCGACCACCCCCGGCTAAACGCCGAGCTTTTGCTTGGCTACACTCTGGGGTTGCGGCGCATAGAGCTGTATCTCCAATACGACCGGCCCCTGCTCCCAGAGGAGTTAGATCGCTTTAAAACCGCCCTGAAAAAAAGGCTGAAATATACTCCAATTCAGTATATCACAGGCAAGACGGAATTTATGTCTCTTCCCTTCGTAGTGAGCCCCTCGGTCTGTATTCCCCGACCAGAGACAGAAACCCTGGTGGAGACCGTAGCCCGGAGGCTGAAAGGAAACCAGAGCACACTAAGGGTTGCCGACATAGGCACAGGCTGTGGTAACATTGCCGTAAGTCTATCCCGACAGATAGAGAATATCTTCATCTACGCCATAGATATCTCTCCCCAGGCCCTGGAGATTGCCAGAGAGAATGCTGTACTCAATAAGGTAGAAGAGAAGATAGAATTTATCCAAGGGGATTTGCTTTCCCCGCTTGGTACTCTCTCCGGTGAGTTAGACGCTGTAGTCTCCAATCCTCCCTATGTGAAACACGGGGAGTTAAACTTGTTACCCAAAGAGGTAAAGGACTACGAACCTATCGCTGCCTTAGATGGAGGCCAGGACGGAGTTAAGTTCCATCGCCTGATCATCTCCCAAGTTGCTCCTTTACTTAAGAATAATGCATTATTAGCCTTAGAAGTAGGCGATGGACAGGCAGACCAGGTCTGCGAGATTATTGAGAATATCCATCTTTTCCGAAAGATCGAAAAGGTTAAGGACTTGAATGGAATAGAGCGGGTAGTGTTGGCAGAGAAGAGCCAAAATGGAACTTCCTATGAAGATTAAATTAACCGGGAGAATGGAGTGGAGAAATTTATTATAGAAGGTGGAATCAGACTTTCGGGTAGGGTTAAAATCAGTGGCGCCAAAAACGCCGCCCTGCCAATTATGGCGGCGACCCTTTTGGGATCAGGGACAAGCCGGCTGGAGAATATACCCGATCTCCGGGATGTAACCACAATGGCTAATATTCTCAGGATAATCGGGGCAAAGATCTACCGGCAGCAACATACCTTAATCATCGACACAGACTCCTGTGATCATCCAGTGGCCCCTTACGAGCTGGTAAGCACGATGAGAGCTTCTTTTTGCGTCCTTGGCCCTCTGTTGGGGAGATTCGGGCGGGCACGGGTATCTCTGCCAGGGGGCTGTGTCATAGGACTGCGTCCTGTAGATCGCCATATCAAGGGCATAAAAGCTCTGGGAGCCCAGATCGAGATGGACCAGGGTTATGTGGTAGCCAAGGCTGGCAGGCTCAGGGGCGCTAAAATAAGTTTTGACCTACAAACCGTGACGGGAACGGAAAATGTGATGATGGCCGCCACCACTGCCCAAGGCACAACAGTGATTGAAAATGCTGCCAAAGAACCGGAGGTAGTCGCCCTGGCACATTTTCTACAAAAGATGGGTGCCCACATCGAGGGGGCAGGTACAGACAAGATTGAGATTGAAGGCGTAGATGCTCTCTGCCCGACAGATGGCATTATCATTCCCGACCGGATTGAAACTGCTACCTTTCTGATTGCCGGGATGATTACCAGGGGCAACGTGACCACAGAGGGCTGCTGTCCTGGCCATTTAGCCGCTGTGTTAGAGAAGTTACAGGAGTGTGGGGCTAAAATTCATCTAACAGATCAAACTATAGAACTTGAGGCTCCAGAAGAGATTCAGGCAGCTGATCTGGCTGCTACCCCCTATCCCGGCTATCCTACTGATCTGCAGCCGCTGCACACCGCCTTGGTCTCTCTGGCCTCCGGTTCCAGCGTGATCACTGATACCGTACACCCTGACAGGTTTACCCATGTACCTGAGCTTAGGCGACTGGGGGCGGAAATCGCCTTAGAAGACCGGGTGGCTGTGGTAAAAGGGGTGAAGAGTCTGAAGGGCGCACCCGTGATGGCATCTGACATCAGAGCCGGCGCCGCTTTGGTGGCAGCCGCCCTGGCCGCCCAAGGCGAAACCCACATCTCCCGCATATATCACATCGACCGGGGGTACGAGAAATTAGAGGAGAAACTCTCGGCCCTGGGGGCTCAGATAAGGCGGGAAAACGAATAGTGTTACAATAAGCAGGTACTGAGCGGAGATAAATTAATATAGGGGTGGGGATCTATATGCCGCTGCGTCCTTCGAGTTGATTATGTATAACAGACACAACAAGTTTAGGAACAACCGAAGCTACGGCACAAACTGTTACAGCTACTCCGAGGCTTCGGTGCTCCCTGGACCAACGATGAAACCTTCGGGCCCGATCCCAAGTATTGCTCTGAGTCCGTCAATCAACTGACACCCGGAGAGGATAGTGTTCAAGGCGAAAGCCAAACCAACAGCGAACAGAATCTGCCTTTTCATTGAATTTTACCTCTCTTTGCCTAAGCACGGCCTTTTATCTGCCGTGCCAAACACCCTCGGAGGAGCAACCTCAGGGGGTGAACTCCTTATAGCCAGTGGCTGTTGGTCCCCAGGTAGTCACTCGCACACCGTATTTCTTGCCCTTCTCAAGATCCGGATGATAGTACTTCGAATAGGTCACCACCGCTCCGTCTATATTATCTCCGTATGTGACTGGCGGATGGATACCATTTCTCTCGGGTGTCTTTGCTGCCCAGAGAATACCGGTTGGGAGCGTACTATCGGCAAGACAAACATAAATAACCATAACCGGCCCCCCTTTCCAGGAGAAGGTGGGCTTTGTGCCAGCCGACACTTGGATCTCTATCCAGTTTGGTCCCACCTTATCTGAAATTCCCAATATTCTTCTCACAGCGTCGCTCAGCTGGCACCCGGAGAAAATGGTGCTCAAGGCGAAAGCCAGAACGACAGCGAACAGAATCTGCCTTTTCATTGAACTTCATCTCCCTTCGCCTGGCACGGCCCGGGAAGGGCCGTACCAGGTCTCTTGTCCCCTTGTTGCTGGGCTTTAGCGGAGCAACAGCATCTTCTTAGCCTCAACCTTTCCTCCGGCCTCCAGCTGAACGAAGTAGACACCGCTGGCAACCTCCCTACCTGCGGCGTCTCTCCCGTCCCAAATCACGGAGTGAGGTCCCGCAGTCATCTCACCATCAACCAACACATTGATCTTTTGACCAAGCGTGTTGTAAATGGAGAGAATAGTCTGATCCGCTTGCCACAACCGGAAACGAATCATAGTACTTGGATTCGCCGGATTAGGAGAACAGGAAAGTTCTATATCCCCTCGCCTCTTCTCTACTGGAACATTCTTGGAGTCTGCCGCCATCGCAAGATAACGACGGATATTCTTCGCAAGCAGCTTATCAGAACAGGTTGCAAGGGCTTCCTCAAATGTTTCCCTGGCTTTCTCCAGATTGCCCGCCTCAGGATCGGACATATAGATCACTCCTTTGGTCAGAAGCATTTGTCGTGCCACCGGAGTCTCAGGATGCTCTTTGATTAAAGCATCCGCTTTCTTCAAAGCCTCGAAAGGACGCCTCCGTCGAATTTCGTTCCCCACCTCCAGGACGCGGGCCCTGAGAACAAGTGGCTTGTTGTCGGCGTGTCTCATCTCCACATTCCTCAGATACCTATGAGCCAGGTCATACTCGCCCAGAAGTTGATAGATGCGAACCACCTTTGGCAAAAGCAAGGCCGCACTGTCCGATTTGGTTTCAACCCGCGCTTTAAGCGTGTTCTGCTCCTGGCGTAGGGCCGCGATATCCAAACGCTCCGGGCCCCTGGGAATGGGTTTGGGATAGGCATCGGGCACCGGCGACGAGCGGATAGTACCTATATCTATCCCGTTGTATACATCCATCTTGGACTGAATGTAGCTCATACTGGTTGTTCCCCAGTAGTTGTCTGTTGTCCACAGTGTATCAATATGAGGAACGCTGCTGGTTCCATAGATATACCCGGCGTTGGACGTGAAGATGTTGTTGTGCCATAACCCAGCGACGTGCGAGGAGCACCAGAGCTGAAGGGCATAGCTAGGAGCTTGTTCAAAACTCGAATAGCGCACACCGAGGGGTGCGTCCCAGAAAAGCACACCGTTGCCCCAGAAGAGTGATTTGTAAATAAGAGTATGGGAATCCCAGACATCCAGCCCTACTACATACGAGTGCTGATAGTCCCAAGACCAGAACTTCACGTGAGAGAAATTGACGTGGTCGGAAAACCATGCGAACGCGCAGTTGCCATTTCCCCAAATGGAAGCGTCTGAGATACCAGTAAATACGACTTGTCCACTCTCTGTAAGTATCGGCTCAGGGGCGTCGTAGAACTTAACCGGGTCGTCAATGATGGTGTTGCTGTATCCGGCTCCAGTGATGTGCACGCACTTGTTGATCGTAATGGTTGTGCCCGTGTGGTAGTATCCGGAAGCTACGTAGATTATGGCCGCTCCATTTGAGGGGGCGGCATCTACGGCCGCTTGGATGGTGCTATAGTCACCGGGTACATGCATCTCCACGTAGGGAATCACCCATTTTTCGTTGGAATCTTCGCTCCAGCCGTCAACGTCGCTGCCCACCTTGATTACGAAGTAGTATTTTGTTCCCGGTGTCAGACCAGATATGGTTTTTGAGCATCCGTTGATCTCGCCTGTCTCATACGGATGGCTCCCCGAGGAGGTGCCGTAGCAGACCTTGTACCGGGTGGCATCGTTAGCGTCAGGGGCCGGTTGCCAACTGAGCTTTGCCGAAGCATTGCCCGACTCAGCCGCATAAAGGGCCTTGATCCCACCCCAGGTGGTGGTGGCTATTAATTCGTTCCAACGGCGAGGGGTGTAGTTGGTCAGTTCTGACCAACTATACTCTTTATATACCACCTTATGAGTGGGATGCAAGCCTAGTGACTCGTAAACCCAAACTTTGTCACCAGCTTCTGTCCCAGTGGATGAATCATAGATCCTAACGTGATGACCTGAATAGTTCAGGATATCCCCCCTTGCCAACTGGCTTCTTTCGATTTGGGTGGAAATGTCCGGCAAGGAAGAGGTACTGTACTTCTTGCTAAGTCCCCAGCACCTGCTCACCAGCCCTGAACAATCTATCCCAGCTTCAGCTCTGGGCTTGAGATGTTGGTTCTGAACCCTATCCAGAAACTGCTGCCGGGTATCCCATCTTCCCCAGGAATATGCCTCACCAGTGTAAGAGTGCCCGTTCTCGAAGACTGGCTCGCCGTTATATTCATAGGAGTTGTAACACGTCCAGTTCAAATTCTTGTAAGCTTGAGCGTCGTTGATAATCTCATCCCGGCTTCTGGTGGAATAAGCCGGACCCGCAATGCACAGTACCAATAACACTGCTATTAAACCAAAAACTATCTTTCCAGCCTTCACCTTGACCTCCTTTCTGATGTAGAACCTACTTCACACAGTTGTGTTGTGAGTCCTTGGTAAAAATGATGCTATTCTTGCCCTGAAAGAAGGTTGCACCTCATTTCATTGTCTTCGACCACTTCACAATTTTGACTCCCTCCTTTTGTGTAACTAACTGATAAACATCGCCCTCTTCATTTACGACCAACCACTCTCCCTGAACCTCGGTGTAAAAAGTTCTAAAGATAGGGCCGATCTTAGCTATCAAGTTGTCGGAAGGGTTGTACTTCCATATTTCTATCCTATAAGATATTTCCGGCATACCGCTATCCCGATATACGACAAGATATGTATTCCCATATCTATCTTCTGACTTGAAGCTAATGCCGTCATAGGGAGAATGCTTTTCGATACTTATGCTCGATAGTACACGGCTACTCTCATCTGTAGCCACGAAGGTTCTAATCCAATCGTTTGTTTTCTCCACGCGATAGTGGCGGCCGGATCTTGTAATCCCTTGACAGGGCCCCATTCGTTTAAGTATACTCCTCCTGATATTCTCTCCTTTCTTCCCTCTTCCTATTGTTTCTTGTTTTTGTACCTCAATGGATTCATCAAGATATATCTTATCATCCTTTCTAACCTTTATCTTCATTCCCGCTGTACCTTCATATTGGATGATCTCGACAAGACTGCCGTCAGGAATATACTTGTAAATTGTATGCTCTACATCATCCACTATCCACACCGCCTTGTGAGCGTCTACACACAGAGAGCGACCCGGCCTCACACTGAAGTTCTTCAGTAGCGTTCCTTTTTGACTAAACACCTTCACGCGGCCATTTACTGTGTCTAAGATGTAGATGCTACCGTCTGTATCCACATCAATCGCTGTGGGCCCATAACGCAACCCTTCCTGGTCTTCCGGCCCGTCCTTGGCGTATCCGATCTCATTAGGCCCATTGCCCCAAGGCACACTAAGTATAACCTTAGGCTCATACTGCTCCATCTTGGCCGGGACAGTCGCTGCCAGCGCCATAATAACTACTGCTGCAACAACGAGGCCCCCTAATACTAACATTTGTTTTCTCATTTTACCTAACCCCCTGTTTTATGTAGTGAACATACTCTTTTCATTTTCCC
>CAZQSC010000020.1:0-20101 GCA_964595705.1 uncultured bacterium
CTCCCCGATCAAGGCCGCCGTAGTGGTGAAAAGCATAAAAATACCTGGAATTAAACAATACCAGATGTTTTTTCTGATGGTTACCAGATAGGTGCTCACCACCAGCAAGACCAGGGCTGCTATAAGTTGATTAGCTGCCCCGAAAACAGGCCATATTGTCTGCCAGGAGCCCAGGGCAAAGTAGAGTGCAACTCCGACTACCACTGCTGTGTTAAAATACGGATTATGCATTGCCCTGATTCGGAGTCTCTCGCCGAACAGCTCATTTCCGATATATCTAGTGATCCGGGTGGCACTGTCCAGAGTGGTAAGGATGAAAGTCTTCAACATAGTGATCCCTATGAGCATTCCCAGGGTACCCAATATTGGCTTTGTAATCTGGCCGTAGCCTTTGCCAAAAGTGGCTATCCAGTTTCCTCCCTTCATAAGTTCCGGGTATACTAGTCCAGGAGGACCTCCCCTCCAATAAAGACCAGCAGTAACAGAAATAAGGGCAAGAACAGCCAAGGCCGCCTCGGTGATCATCCCACCATAGCCGATTTTTTTCGCATCCGCCTCATTGGGCAATTGTTTTGAAGTGGTACCTCCTGAAACCAGAGAGTGAAACCCGGAGATGGCTCCACAGGCAATAATAACGCACATCATCGGCCACAGCGGCCCTTTTGTTGTCCCAGAAAAGCTGATAGTTAATGGGGTGTGGATACCAGGGTGAGTGAGGAGCAGTCCGAGATAACCCACCAGTAGTCCGAAGAACAGAACAAAGGCGGCCAGATAGTCCCGTGGCTGAAGAAGGATATTTACTGGAAGCACCGAGGCTATGAAGGCATAAGCGAAAAGCACATACAGCCAGAAATGGAACGAAGCATTGATAGGATGATAATAGCCCAGGACAATTAAGCCAAAAAGTAACCCTATCCCTGCTACCGTGGAGAGCACCAAATTGAGCTTCAGTTTATAAACCATAGCTCCCACTAAGACGGCGACTAAAATCAGGCCAAATGTGGGTATCACTACCTGGGGCGTAGTGGAAAGTGTCTTGGCAGCAGCGGCAGCAAATACGGCCACTACCAGCACAAGAACAATCCAGATCAAGGAAGAGAAGATAAGCCTGGGAGTTTTACCCATAGTGGTCTCCGCCACATCGGCGATAGATTTGCCTTTATGTCTTATGGAGACCATAAGCGCAGAGAAATCGTGTACTCCTCCCAAAAGGATACTGCCACCGATAATCCATAAAAGAGCCGGCCCCCAACCCCAAACCATTCCAGCGATGACTGGCCCCAGTATCGGTCCCGCCCCGGCAATAGAGGCAAAATGATGGCCAAAAAGAATAAGCCAGTTCTTCGCCGGGATATAGTCCCTGCTGTCGTACTCGGTATAGGCAGGGGTCTTCCTCTGAGGGTCAACTCCGAAAAGCCTCTGGATCACAGGGGCATAAAACCTGTACCCCAGAAAGAGCACCGCCAGGGCTATCGCCGCAACAGCCAGTGAGTTCATCCTGCCTCCCTTCTGTGTAGTTAGTTATCTGGCGAAGCTTCGCCTCAAACCGACGAGATTCCGGCTCGCATTGCAAAATGAAAAAAGCAAAGTGCAAAACCCAAAATTACTCTTTGCTTACGCTCTGTTAAGACAACATTCTGCCTTTTATTTTGCATTTTGCAATCTGCATTTTACAACGCCTTCAAAAACTTGACCTATTTGTTATGAGTTTACCTTATGAAGACGTCTAAAGCCGTTTATCATAGATCCTGTACCTCTTGTACAGCTTGCCACCCATTGTCTCTATTCCTTTTATAATCAATATATTATCTTCCAAAATCCAGGAGATCTCTCCGCCGATGTAACCCAGTCTTTTTGCTATCTTAAAGGTTTCGGTATAAAGCAGGGAGTCGATACCCCGTTTGCGGTAGCCAGCTCGAATGCCCAAGAGGATTAATCTTAATTGATTGACCCTTCGGGAGTACCAGAGCAGTTTCATCAGCGAGACGGGGTCGAGTCTGCCATTTATCCTCTTTAAGGCCTGGTTGTAATCAGGAACAGTTACTGAGAAAGCTGCCGGTTCTCCTCCGATTTCTGCAAGAAGCAGTAACTCCGGAACAGCAATCCGCTTCAGGTTCACCGCCGTGTGGTAAAACTCCTCGTCACCCATAGGGACAAAACCCCAGTTGCGGCTCCAGGCTTGATTGTAGATAAGTTTTATTCTTTCCACCTCCTCATCGAATCTTTTCATATTCAGAGGTCGAAGGCAGATCTTGTGTTCTTGGCTCACTTTTTCTGCTATCTTCAAGACCCTCTCTGGGACTGGCTGGGAGGTACCCAGCCAGAAGGCTAAAAGGTCTTTCGCCTTGTAAAACCCATTTTCTTCTACCAGGCGAACATAATAAGGGGGATTGTAGGTCATCATTATCACCGGGCTGGAATCAAAGCCTTCAACCAGAAGCCCGCACGCTTCGTTGGTGGAGAAGTTCATTGGCCCGCGGATGCAGTCCATACCCTTTTGTCGAAGCCACCCTCCAGCGGCTTCGAAGAGCCTGTCTGAGACATCCTGATCATCAATCGATTCGAAGAAGCCAAAAAAACCGGTCTTATCCCCGTAGAACTCATTGTGTGCCCGGTTGACAATAGCAGCGATCCTGCCCACTGCCTGTCCTGCCCTTTCGGCCAGAAAAAGGGCCACCTCAGCATGGCCATAGAACGGGTTTTTCTCTGGGATAAACAGTTTCTTCTGCTCTCCTATCAGGGGAGGTACCCAATATCTGTCGGCCCGGTATATTGTCCAGGGAAATCTGATAAACCTACTCAGTTGTTTCCTGTTTTCCACCAGGTAGATATCTATCTTCGCAGCCATAGCCTTCCTCCAAGCAACGCCTGAAGTTCAACCACAGAGACACGGAGAATACAGAGAAAGACAGGATTGGTATAATTCACTGCTTCTCCTGTCTCTCCTCTTTCCTACCGAAGAATCACCGATCGGGGCGTCTATGTGGTGAACAGAAAGAAAAAAACAAGCTGATTTGGCATAGCAGACGAAAATGGCGTATTAGCCGCCCTCTACTTCATAACGGCAGGCGAACCTCTTTGCCGGTTTCTGCTGACTGGTAGATTGCCCGAATTAACTCCACGGCTTTTCTGCCCTCTTTGCCGTTCACAAGAGGTTCTCTGTCGGCCCTTACTGCCTCCACCATATCCTTCAGTTGCAGGTAATGTCCCTCCGCGCTGATCTTGGTGGGGTCTGCCTGTCCTCCTGGGGCCTCTTTTTTAGGCGGAAATGGCAGCGGGATTTGTCCCCCGTCTTTAAACTCCCAGGCGACCACCTGTTCTCCCTTCAGGATGAGGCTGCCGTTTTCCCCGTGGATCTCTAAGCGGGAAGAGAAGCCCGGATAAAGGGCAGTTGAGCCTTCAATCACTCCCAGGGCACCGTTGGCAAATCTCAAGGTGGCCACGGCAACATCCTCCACCTCAATCTTATGGGCTAAAGTGGCCATCTTGGCCGAAACAGAATCTACAGGCCCCATAATCCAGAGCAGCAGGTCGATGGTGTGAATCGACTGGTTCATCAGGGCCCCGCCGCCGTCGTATCGCCAGGTGCCCCTCCAGCCACCGCTGTCGTAATACTGCTGGGTGCGGTACCATTTTATATAGGCATCTCCCAGGATCGGTTTCCCCAGCTTGCCTTCCTCCATCGCCTCCTTCGCCTTTCTGGGACCGGGCAGAAATCTGTTCTGAAAGATCACTGCTAACTTCACCCCCGCCTGTTCGCAGGCCTCTATCATCTGGTCTATTCTCTCTAATGTGACCTCTATGGGTTTTTCCACCACCACATGTTTGCCTGTTTCGGCTGCCTTCAGCACAATCTCCTTCCGCATCCCACTGGGGGTTAGGACACAGACGACATCGACCTCCTCTCGTTCAAGCATCTTCTGATAATCGGTGTACCAGTCGGCCTGATACTTCTGACCCATCTTACGGGCAGCCTCCTCCACCACATCGGAGACAGCGATCAGTTTCGCCCCTTCGATTCTGGCTATAGAGTCGGCGTGCCAGGGGGCAATCGTACCACAGCCGATTATACCAAATCCAATCGTTCGTTCCATAGAAATCACCTCCTCACTTTATCAACCCCAGCCAATCGCTAAGCAGAAAGTGCATCCTCCCGATAAGCAGAGAGATTCTGGCCATAACTGTGTAACCAAAAGAGGCACCGAAGGTGATCATCAGAAACCATATCCCCACCTTGGCGGTCCTACCGAAGACACCTTTGTGTTCCTTGGAGAAGAAAAAGTATGTCAGCCCGGTGAGCACCCCTACGGCGATCACTGCATTGCCGAAGGAGTTAACCGGACGTAAGGTCTCTCTAATCTGAACCAGGGCGTTGCTCTGAAGATAGGTAATCAGTGAGATGCCAGCAGTAACTCCCACCACAAAGGCCAGTGGCCAACGAGAAATCCAGCCCACCTTGGGGAAAAGCCGCAGCACCATCATAATGCCGAGGATCAGAGGGATGATTAGAGTGTAATCCCCCTGCTTAAACAGGGGCACATATAGATTGGGAATGAGGATGTTATGATAGGTGAACGCCACACCGTAGCCAGCTGATACCCCTACGAACAGATGCTCAGCAAATTTATAGAAGGGATTGTCTTTGTACAGGAAACTAAGGATACAAAGGGTGAGTAGGGCTGCGATCCACACACCTAAGGTTGTCATAGCGATCTCCTCCCTGTTTTCCTTTTTGTGATGAGCATAACCAGATTCCCAAAGAGGATGAAACAGATGATGACAGCGTGGGCGATTGACTGAGCGTCCATACCTGCAGTTGCCGGACCTTGGGACTGGAGCAGTTTCTCATACTCGGCTGCTCCCTTCATTCCTCCCAGCAGTCCTACCAGCTGTCCTGTGTTCAAATAGGGGTAGAAGGCAGGGGCACTGACTGCAGTACAGCCCGCCCCCACTTTTTTGTGATACCTGGCCTGAGCAATCATCACCCAGGCAGCCACCCCTGGGTCACCGGCAGAGAAATCAACCACCAGTTTGAAGCTGTTGAGGTTTCGTACTCCTTCCATTATGGGGAGTTGCTCTATAGGGGTCCCCCGGAAGTCCTCAGGAAATGTCTCCCGGATGTCTCTGCCCATAGCCAGTATCACCACCATACCGCCGGTCTTATAACCCAGGTTGACATAATCTGTGCCGTAGAGCTTCCCGCATTCCTCCGCCGCTATTTCCAGGGCCTGTTGCCCTAAGGAAACCCCCATAGGCCAAAGCGCTATCCCCACCACCTTCAGGTTTCGAGAGAAACAGTGTTGGGCTATGGCCAGGTTCATCGGATAGACCTCAGGCATAGTGGAAGGGTCGTAGTCAAAAGACATCAGCACCTTTGACCCAGGAGGAAGCTGTTCTATGGCATCGTAGAGCCTTTGGACAGAAGGGCTAACCGCTATGGGAAAACCAATAGGACGAAGCAGCGGCACTATGACCGTCAAGGCAATAGCCACAAATATGAACCGCCTGTCGATGTTTCTCAACTTCTCTATCACGCTCATTGCTGGCCTCCTCCCAGATAGCTTCTCTCGATGCCCAGTATAATCCGCAGCGAAGAGGAGATCACCCCTAAGGCTATTCCGATCATTATCGCCCTTTGTCCGGCGGTGTTAGGATAATTCATAATCCAGGTAGCCACAGCAGGAAGTCTGTGCCAGAGAAAGTTGCCCAGCGGAACTCTGCCCAGCATCACCAGGATAGCGGCGGCCAACAGCAAGGTGGCCTCGAAGCTCCGGGCTCGAAATGCCCGATAAGAGGCAGAGGCGATAAAGAAGGCCAACAGGGCAAACATCGTTGAGCTCAAAGGGATTTGAATGTTCCAGAACAGATAGAAGAAAGGGGTGCCCCGTTCGATGCCCCAGCCGATCCCCACTGCCGACATCGTCACCAGCCCCACCAGAAGCACCACGCTGTAGCCCCACCCAGCAGACTGGCGGGAGATCCTCTCGCCGTGGATCTTAATCAGATTGCCGATCCCCAGGATGAGGGCAAAGGCCGCAATGATGAGAAACCACACATTGAAGCGCTGTTGAAGACCAGCAAAAGGTTCATGGGGGATAAAATACTGAATTATCATTATTATTCCGGCAATAAAGGTGATAATAAGTGGCACCTGTCGTCTCATAATCCCTCCTCTCTTGTTAATTGTCAATCGAGCTTGATTCGCCCGTAGTGTAGTTCCTTTTATGGGGCGTAGATTCTGTTCTTACGGAGGACAAACCCCTCTACACTACGATCAGCCAGTAGCAAGCCACTGACTCAAGAAATGGATCCCAAAGCTTTCTAAAATAATCCCCACTACAATGATAATCATAAAGATAGCCTTACCAAAATCCTGTCCTTTAAGGCTTCCCAGCAGGCGCGGTTCATGGGAGAGGTAGGCACTGGCAGCGAAGAGCTCCTCACCGATCAGGGTGTAATCGCAGGCGGTGACAAAGAACGGCAATTGAGCGGGCATTGCTGTGCCAGCGATCTGTATTGCCTCCACTGAATGGCCTGTCTCTGCCAGAATCAGCGACTCGGCATAGAAGCAGCCCATATAAAAGATAGCTGCCGGTTTCTCCCTCACCATTATGCCGTCAACCCCGGCGGCATAGCCGAACTGGTTGTCGGTGAGGTAGCGTACCCGGTCAGGGTCATAAGCATCGGGGCGTCCAGCATCCAGATAGGCCTCTTTTACCGCCTCCTGGGCGGTGGTCATAACCAGAGACCGGGAAGTGGGAACCAGCAGTGGAGTCTCATACTCGGCTGCCTTTTGGGCTACTCTTCTCAGGATAGTTATGCCGGCTATGGTTTGGATGTTGTCCATATCCATAATCCCGGGAATGAACAGCACAGGTTTGCCCATCTCAGTGGCCCTGCCCACTGCCTCATCTATGGCCGCAAGTCCGGCTATTGGCCTGATATAAAGCTGTCGTCCTCCCTTGGCCTGGGATATGAACCAGAGGACTAATCCGGAGAAGATCAACACCGCCACCAACATGCTTATTCTGTCAGTGTTAAACCATTGAGGCTTGGCCACCGCAGGCGCCGTCTCCGCCGAATCTGAGGAAAACTGCTCATCAACCGCCCGCACCACATAGTAATAAGCCACGTTATCCTCAACTGTTCCGTCAGTGTAGCTCTCCTCTCCAGGAAGAACTGAGGCCACTTTCTGATAGCCAGAACCACTGGCCATGGAACGGAGGATTTCGTAACCCACCACATCGTTCTCTCCCTGGCCATCGTCGGCGGACCTCTTCCAGGTGATGGTTATGCTACCGCCACCATCGTTGGGGGTGTCAAAGGCCTTGACCTGGGTAGGTGGAGCAGGAGGGGTGTTCTGCTGAACAGCTGTATTTGCTTCGGGGAGAAAAACTATGAGCAAAAATACCAAAAAAAATGCCTTTTGTCGATTCATATCCGCTCTCCCTTGCCTGAAATTTTCCTTGTTCTGACGGATTTAGGAGTTCTTTTCGTTATTTGTCCGACAAACTTGATCCGTTCGTAAAAAGTCGCATTTCCCCTCCCCTGGGGGAGGGGATTCACCCTGTTAGATAGAGGATCTTATCTAACAGGATAAAGGGGAGGGGGAAGAGAAGTACTTGAAATATCGACACTTTCACCCTCACCCCTGCCCTCTCCCTGAAAGGGAGAGGGAGCATTTAGGACTTCTTACGAATCAATCAAACTTGATGCTTCTCGCAACGCTGGTTCAGATCTCAATCATCTCCACATTGGCCCGGGGCAAGATCACCCTTGCTCCGTCCTCCAGCTCCACTTCCACCACTCTGACCTCAGCCTCTGTCTCTATCTTGTGCAGCTCTGGGGGCAGAGCGATCACTTTACCCAAGGCTCCAAAATAGGGCTCTCTTATAATCCGAACTGGAGTCCCGATTTCCAACCCTCCGCTCTCCTGGTATCCCTCCACTCCTGCCGCCTCCGAGTCTAAGGGGATGATCACTTCGGGCCTCATCACACCGGCTCTTATCTGGGTGGCGCCGTTTATCGATGCCCTCTGGCCGGAGTGTCCGACCAAAAGCCGAAAGGTCTTCTCTGCCATCTGCATTCGGCCAAATCCTTCAGTTATAATGAGGGTTATCCCTTTTTCCTCCGAGCCGGTGATAGCAACTCCTATATCATAGCCCAGAAACTCTCTCAGATCTCTGTCGGCTATTCCTCCCACCACTACTCCTTTCGCCCCCACTTCGGCTGCCTTTCGGAGGGCCTCGGCAGTCACCAGTGCCCCTGCCACCAGCACTTTACCCCGACATGAACTGTCTATCTCTTCCGGGGAGAGAACATCGGAAGGCCTATTGGCCACCTGAAGGACTTCCCCTCTTGTCTCCCCACCTATTCCAAATATGCCTTGGATGAAGACCCCTGTTGTCTCCACTGCACAGCCCTCGGCCTCAAACAGCTCCACTACTCTGCCATCTATGTAGGCGTCTATCTGGATAGGCCGGGGAGGTTCTCGCAATATGACCTGCCCGGTAACAGAGGAGATACTCTCGACAGAACCGGAGACAGGTGCTTTTACCGTAGAGGAAAAAAGTCCAAAGAAGCTTTTGGTCTGGGCGATTATCTCGTTTTTTTCCACCGGATCGCCCACCTTCTTTAGCATGCATTTCTCCACATCCTCGGGGGGCAAACCCAGAAGACCAGCGACATTGAGGGTCTGAACCTCTCCCGGAATCTGAGTTCTGGCCACTATGGTCTCCGCTGTAACCTTATCCCCCACCTTGGCTAAGACCTCACCCTTCAGGGGAAGTCTCCTCTGCTTTCTGACCACAGTCCTTTCAGTCACTTTCAGACCAGGTGTGTATGCATGTGCCAATTCACTGCCCTTTCAACATCAGCATTGATTTAAACAGCCCTTATGATATCCGTTTACAATCAATGCTATTTTGTAATTATCTGTTTTTGATCAGTGCTCTTTGTAAGGGGTGAAATGAAAGCCTCTTAATAAGGCTAAGCTACTTCACTGTCTTACGCTAAGTTCTTGAACTAACAAGTTATAGATTAATTAATCAAAAAGATAGAATAAAGATAATAAGGGTGCGGGAAAAATGCAAGGGAAAAACAGGGGCATAGTTCCAGAGGCAATTGATAGATGCTCCCCGTGAGACCTTGAGTTCCCCGGGTAAACAAAGCCCCCCTGTCTGCCTAAAGAAGACAGGGGGACGTAGGGGGTAAAATATTTGCAAATTCAGTGCACAAAAAACCGGTAGGCTAAGACTGGGGAGTTACTCAGCACAGCAGTGTAAGATGGCTACTAACCTTCTGGAATTACTCAATTATTCCCATCTTTCGTCCCACTTTGTGAAAGGCTTCCAGTACGCGGTCTAACTGTTCTGGGGTGTGAGTGGCCATATAGCTGGTTCTCAGCAGGTCTCTGCCAGGTGGGACGGAGGGAGTAATAGCGGGATTAGTGAAGATGCCTTCTTCAAAGAGCATCTTCCAGGCCTGGAAGGTCTTCATCCTATCGCCGATAATGATAGGGATAATGGGGGTCTGGCTTTCACCAGTGTTGAATCCCATCTCCTGGAATCCCTTTCGCATCTTGCGGGTATTCTCCCAGAGCCGCTCTCTTCTTTCTGGTTCGGTCTGGATGATCTCCAGAGCAGCTATGACAGTTGCCACTGCCGCCGGAGGCATACTGGCAGAGAAGATCAGTGCCCGGGAGTGATGCTTTATGTAATCTATCACCTCCTCATCGGCGACGATGAATCCACCTATAGAGGCGAAAGACTTGCTGAAGGTTCCCATTACGATATCCACCTCCTCTTCTAAGCCGAAGTGTTCGGCTGTGCCTCTGCCGTCTTTCCCCAGAACTCCGATGGAGTGAGCATCATCCACCATTACCCGGCACTCATATCTGTTAGCTAACTCCACAATTCCTGGAAGATCGGCAATATCTCCCTCCATACTGAAGACGCCGTCTATGACGATGAGTTTGCCAGAATCAGGGGGGCAGGAGGCGAGCGCCTTTTCCAGATCGCTCATGTCATTATGTTTAAAGCGTTTCATCTCTCCGTAGGCCAGGCGGCACCCGTCGATGATGCTGGCGTGGTCGGCCCGGTCAGTGATGACCACATCCCCTTTGCTCACGATGGTGGATATGGTACCTTGGTTGGTTTGAAACCCTGTGCTAAAGACCAAAGCGGCTCCTTTGCCCATAAAGCCTGCCAACCTATCTTCCAGCTCTTCGTGCAAGTCCAAGGTGCCGTTGAGAAATCTGGAACCGGTGCAGCCGCTGCCGTATTTCTTAATCGCCTCTATTGCTGCCTCTTTCACCTTGGGGTGGTTGGTCAGCCCCAGGTAGTTATTGGAACCAACCATAATCAATCTCTTTCCTCTTATGACTACTTCCGTGCCGTCTGTAGACTCAATAGGCATAAAGTAGGGGTAGTACCCTTTGGCTATAGCCTCTCTGGCCTCAGTATACCTTTCACATTTCTCAAACAGATCCAATTTCCACCTCCCTGCTTTTCAGTTATAATGGTTTGTTCCCAGATATTGCCTCTCCCAGATTGGGTCACTAAGCCTGGCCACCTCTTCTCCATAACCGGTAAGGCCCTGGTAATATTCCCTATCCCTGAGCGCTTCTTCTGCCGCTTCATCTGCTGGACGGGCACCGAAGCGCTCCATTATCTGTCGAGCAATCCGGTGGTGATCTCGAATGATGCAGGGCACTATCTGGTTGCCCACCTGGTCACGGGGTTTCAGATAGCTGTAGTCGGATTGCCACTCTCTGATAGCTTTAAAAAAGGCAGAATTGAGCACTGTGTTTAAATCCCCACCCTTTTGGTAAACTTCGATTATATTATCTACGGCGTAGGGAAAGAAAACACAGGGCATAACATTACCATTCCAGTCGATGTAAAAATATCCTCCCGGTCTGCCCGCTGAGATACATCCGTTGCTCACCGGACCGCTGTTCCAGAAATCGGCGAAGAATATCCTCTTCTCTTTCAGCAGCTCCTGCTCCCGTCGGTAGAGCATCAACCTCTGGCGGGGAGTGACCATCAGATCCATTGTGTACTTATGGCCAATGGGCATATACTGGAATATCCAGCCGTAGATTGCCCCCTGTTGGCCGAAATAGTAGTCTATGAACTCGTCGCTTACCACTATCTCAGCATTGTGGCGGGTAGCAGTTATGGAGATGCCGAAAGGGACACCCACCTGACGGAGGTTCTCAAAGGCAGCCAATATTTTTCTGTGAACCCCCTTGCCTCTTCTGGCATCGGTCTGTTCTTCAAAACCCTCCACAGAGATGGCTGGAGTGATATTGCCCAGCTGGGCCATCTTTGCGGCAACATATTTGTCAATAAGAGTGCCGTTGGTGTACATTAAGAAGTAATTGTCGCTGTGCTCTTGGGCGATGTCTAAAATGCCTTTGCCCTGGCTCTTCCAGATCAAGGGCTCGCCACCGGAGATGACGGTGAAGTGAGAACTCCACAATTGAGTCTTTTCTCTCAGTATCCGGCTCACAATCTTGTAGTCCAGGCTCTGAGAGCTGGCTGCCGAACTGCTGGCATAACAACCTGTGCAGCGAAGATTGCAGGCTTTGCCTGGACTAATGGTGATAAAACAAGGGGGACAATGCCCGTATCTTGCCCGATAGGCATCCCTTTTCTCCACATCTTCCCGGAAGATCTTTCCCACCAGGATCTCAAACACCTTACGCCTCACCTGACGGCATATCAGCCCTCCTCTCAGGGCCTTATCCAGGGAGTAGACCATATTCCTGAGGGTGTAAAACTTATCCTCCTGTACCTTTTGTGGCCGATCGCTGCGGTTAACCAGCACCAGTCTCCTGTAAAGGTCCTTCTCTGCCACTGCCAGGAAATTTCTTCTGATGGTGTTATTCATGATTAATGTATCCATCAAATTATTGAAGGATTCGCTGGAAAGCACATCCCACATAGAGATCATAGCCGCTCCCCTCCTTTCCTTATTTGTTCTTCAGGTTGGCCAAGGCATCTACCCTGCAGCGCAGTTCTTGCAAGCTTCTCCTCAACTCCTGGAGCTCTGCCTGGGAGACAATATCCATCTTGCCCAGGATCTCTCTTATCCCAGTCTCGATCTGACCCTGAAGTGTCCTTTGTCTTTCCCTTACTTTTGAAAAAATGCGCTCTAATAACCTCTGTCCCTCTGGTTTTCCAAGCCTCTTTTTCTCCACCAAATCCTGGACCACCTCTCTGGCTTTCTCCTCGGTAAGGAGGGCAGATTCTGTCGAACTAAGCAGCAACTTTTCGATAATCTCCGAGAGCGATTCTCTCCCCCGTTTTATCATTTCCCGCAGAAGTACTGGCAAGGAGAGAAGCTCTTTTTTGCTCTTTTCCTGTTCTAGGATGATCTGTGCCAGAGTCACCATAGTCAGATCATCTCCAGTTTGGTTATCAACCACCTGAACATCATCCCCCCTTACTATCAGAGCAGCAATCCCAGCCAGGGTGATCGGTTTGCTGGCTTTTGTATCGTACATCTTCCTGTTTGAGTATTTCTTTATGATATGACTCATCTTATCACCTCTTTTATTACGCTTGCACAAAATAACACATTTCATTTGTTTTATCAGAGATGGCACGGTCAAAACGCATAGTTGGAGATACCCAAAACGGTTACCATCATTGAAAGCTCCCGCTTGCTTTAGACTTGAACAGAGCCCGTGCTTCAGAATAACAACCAACAAGTCTTTTAGCCATTTTAACAGAGGAGAATTCTTCAGCCCTTAGCTTTGCCTGTGCTGCCTTCTGCTTTCTCAAGGAATCATTACTTAGTAGTTCATGCACCTTATTGGCAAACATTTCTGTTGAGGGCTCACATAGACAGCCTCCCTGGCCGTTCTTAATTGAGGTAGAAACTCCCAAGGCATCAACGGCCACCACCGGTGTCCCGGCCGCCATTGCCTCAAGCAATACTAATCCTTGAGTTTCTGTCATAGAACTGAAAACAAACAGATCTGCTGAAGCACAACAGCTAATGACCTCACTGCGTGGTAAATAACCCGTGAAACTCAATTGGGAGGCAATGTCCAACTCCTTCGCCAGATCGATTAGCTGGTACTTCAGAGGACCATCTCCGACAAGCAGCAGGTGGACATCCGAAATCCTGTTTGCAACTATCCGAAAGGATTTAAGCAAGAAATCCAGGTTCTTTTCCTCACCTATCCTTCCAGCATATAGAAGCAACTTGGTCGACTTAGATATCCCATACCTCTGTCTAGTGTTATTATTCAGTTTGTTGTTGGTAAAGGACTCTAAGTCTATACCCGTGGGCAATACGACGATTTTCTCCGTGACCCCATATTCTATAAGAAGATCCCTCATGGGGTGTGAGGGAGTTAACACCAATGTACAGTGATTACAATAAGTCCTGCTCCCGAGCACTGACAATTTTTGCAGCAGTTTTCTATTCAGCGGGATGTAGTGTACATATCCATCAAAGAACGTGTGATGGGTATAAACAAGAGGGACTCGACTTTTCTTAGCTAAATAGAGCGCTAATAAACCCATTGAGAATGGAGTTTGAGCGTGAATGATATCCAACTTCAAATCCGACAATTTAGGTACCGTCAGTGAATAAGGAAAAGCGATCTTATATTGCGGCTGAAACATATAGGACATGGAGAAATACCTAACGATATTGTCTGCTTTATCGTTGTACCCAGTAACCTTCGGCGCAACCACATAGACATTGTGCCCCATATTAGTCAGTTCTTTTCTAAAGATATTAATAGAGGTGACAATCCCGTTTATTTGAGGCGTAAAAGTGTCTGTAAAAATGGCTATGTTCATTCTTTTCCTCTTTAAAACAATAACATATGCGAGAAACAACACTGCACTAAAAAGCGAAATAACCTTAAGGTTCAATCTTGATTGAAAACGTTCTCACCTCACATAAGAACCACGATCTGCATAGCCAGTCCGGAAAGCATGGGAATAAGTGTATTATCGTCCAAGGGAAATGGGAGAAGTTCAACGAAGGTGGCTGTCAAAGCTCCAATGAATATTATCTCTGGTTTTAAGTGGAAATTTGACAGACTGGGTAACAGAACGGGCAAGATAGAAATGATAAATCCCACCACCAGGCAAGTACCCAGACAGGCCAGGGAGCCCTCCAGGGTTTTTTTGCCGATGTGGGTTCTGCCAACTCTTCTGCCCACAAATGAGGCCATCGGGTCTCCTAAGGCAAGAAACAGAAGTGCGGCAATGGCAATTGGCCTGTCAAAGAAAAAGACACAGACTACTGAGGCCAGAAGCAAATAAGTGGAGCCGGTTAGCCTAGCCCGTTCGTCCTTTTTCAGCAGGGGCTTGGAGACTTTAAGGAATGTCTTGCCCAGCAGTCGGTTTCGCAGACGTGCCAGGTCTAATACTAAAGACCCAGCCGCTATAGGAATAATCACCCTCAAGACGAAATCTCGGGGCAGAAACAAGTAGCCGATGGGAATGGCTAGAGAACAAAGATGGATCAGTTTACGGCCTATTTCCCCCGCTAAACTCATAAAACTCCTATCCTTTCCTCAAACCGCTGAGGGCAGCACCAAGGTATGTCATACCCTATTCAGCCGCACGTCTGTTTTACGCATCGCATAATAAAACGGGCAAAAAATTTATTGTGCACTGCATAATATACTCAGACAGCTCTGAGTTGTCAAGTCTTTTTTAAAACCCAGATTCGTAAAACACCGAATGAGAATTGGTGACTGGTTCACCGATCACCAGTAACCAAATAATATCCAGTGCCCTCTCGGTGTTTTTCGGTGTTCAATTTCCCTCGTTTAGGGTTCTTTTCTCTCAATCAAATTATAATTCGGTGCCTCATTGGTGATGACTACATCGTGGGGGTGGCTCTCCTGCAATCCGGCAGGGGTGATCTTTACAAATCGCACTTGGTGGCGAAGATCTCCTATATTTTTCACTCCACAGTAGCCCATTCCCGCCTTCAGGCCGCCGATCAACTGAAATATATATCCGGAGAGAGAGCCCTTGTAAGGGACTCTGCCTTCGATCCCCTCGGGGACAAGCTTATCGGCCTCCATCTCCAGTTGGAAGTAGCGATCTTTGCTGCCAGCAGCCATCGCACTTAGAGAGCCCATCCCCCGGTAGACTTTGAAAGTCCTTCCCTGATAGACGACTGTTTCTCCCGGGCTCTCCTCGGTTCCAGCGAATAGATTGCCGATCATCACCGAGCTTGCCCCGGCAGCCAGGGCCTTGGTTATGTCTCCGGAGTATTGAATACCTCCGTCGGCAATTATGGGCACATCATATTTGTCCGCTATCCGGCTACAGTTGTACACAGCGGTGATCTGAGGCACCCCCACCCCAGCAATCACCCGGGTAGTACAGATTGATCCGGGGCCGATTCCCACTTTAACAGCGTCGGCTCCGGCGCGGATCAACTCCTCGGTAGCCTCGGGGGTGGCAACATTTCCCACTACCAGTTCTATCTTCGGATGATTAGCCTTCAGGCGCTCAACCGTTTCCAGCACTCCCTTGGAGTGAGCGTGGGCAGTGTCTATGACAATCACATCCGCTCCCTGCTCTATCAGCGCCCTGGTTCGCTGCTCTGCCTCAGGCAAAACGCCCACTGCCGCACCCACCCGCAGTCGACCCAACCTGTCTCGTGAGGCCTGCGGGAATTTGATCTTCTTCTCGATGTCCTTCACCGTGATCAGCCCTACAAGATGCCCTTCCTGGTCTACTACCGGAAGTTTTTCAATCCGATATTGGTGAAGCAGCCTTTTTGCCTCCTCTAAGGAGATATTTTCCCTAGCAGTGATCAACTTCTTGGTCATTACCTTACGCACCGGCTGGTCAAGGTCGGTCTCAAACCTCAGGTCTCGGTTGGTGAGGATGCCCACTAATCTACCTTGCTCCACCACCGGTAGCCCTGAGATCTGATGGGTCTTCATAACCTCTAAGGCCTTGTGAATCTTCTCCTCGGGAGCCAAGGTGATCGGATCCATAATCATCCAGCTCTCAAACCTTTTCACCTTGGCCACTTCCTCAGCCTGGCGTTCTACGGACCTATCCTTGTGAATGATACCGATCCCTCCCTCCCGTGCGATGGCAATAGCCAAACGGGATTCGGTTACCGTGTCCATAGCCGCACTCACTAAGGGAATATTGAGGAGAATATTCTTAGTCAGCCGGGTAGTGGTGTCAACATCTTTTGGAAGTATCTTCGATTTAGCTGGTACCAGTAGAACATCGTTGAAGGTCAATGCCTCAGAAAGAAATTTCTCCATCTTTCTCACTCCTCAGATATTATGTTCTAATCTTCACTAAATTTTTTGACAAGTTCAGCGAGATAAACAAAACCACCATGTCCGCTAGGGCATATAACCACAGGGACAAACTCTGCGCTACACCATATAACCTTAAAACTTCAAATCCACTTTCTCCGTCGTCCAGCGAGAGCGCACCCAGACTGTGCCAACGAAGCTGGTAACCGGCTCAGCAGGTTGGTAAGGGACGGGGCTACCGTAATCCTGTTTGCCATTCCCATTTCTGTCCCAAAAGGCCCAGACGAAGTAAGTCCCCGGCAGCACCCCACCGATCAAATATCTCCCCTCCCTGGAGGTTTTGAACCAATATTCCACTGCCCCATCGGTTTTGCTGAGCCTGATGTAAACCTCCACTTCGGGACCCAACACCTCAGTGTCCAACTGCCCGGCGACAAAACCTAAGGTGTCTTTGTTCACTGTAGTGAAACAGAAACTGTAGAGGCTGTCTGAGGAAGCATTTCCTGCATAATCGGGCAGCAGAGGCAGAAAAAGGCTAAAGCAGTATCTATGTATACTCTGCCAGGGCTCTGAAGGCAGAAACTGAAGGGTGATGGGGTCCCTCCAGAGGAGCTTCCCCGCTGGAGATTGGTCTGGAAAGTGCCAGATCCCCTCTGAGACAGACTCGCCCATCGCCTCGCTGAAGGTGATCTCTATCGGCTGGTTTAAAGGGACATTTCTGGCGTTGTTCTTCGGAGAGATAGCAACCACTTCGGGGGCTATGGTGTCTGCCACCGGACTTCCCCTAAAAGTGAAGTTTTCAGAGAAAGCAGCTAAGGGATTGCCAGAAAGATCGGATATGCCGTCGAGAACCAGCTTATATTCCCCAGGCTGCTGTCTTTCAGTAAGCAGATGGACTTTAGCTTCTTCCCCAGGGAGGATGTATTTGGCCAGCGTCGAAAGGGTGTCTTCACCTACAATAACGATCTTAGCAGAGGAGATATCCACTGGTTCGTCGAAGGTCAGCTCCAGATGGATCTGGTCAGGTGCTTTTACTGCAAGCAGTTGTGGTCGGGTAGTATCCCGCACTACAGGGAAAAGATCGGCCATTTGAACAGAGTTTGCTGAGTCGGTGAGGGCCGCATCCCTGGGGGGTACGGCCAGAGGTTCCTGTTCTGGAGTGTATTTTCCATCCCCGTCTTTGTCCAGGAAGGCAAAGATCCGATAGATTCCAAGGGAGAGAAAAGAGAGAAGATAGTTACCTTCTCTGTCGGTTTCGGTCACATAATGAGGAGCGTCCTTTGCTGGGTCAGGCTCTTGTCCCTGTTCTAATCTGTATGCCCACACAAGGGCTCCCGGCTGGGGACGGGCGGCAGTGCTCACCCTGCCGCTGATTCTCCCGAGGTCCATCCGGCTGCCGGTGGAGAAGGCAAAGCTGTAAGCTCTGGCTAAGGGATTGCCTTGCTGATCCTGAGCACCGGTTCCAATGGTCACCACATAGGTTTGGTCGGGAGAGAGCCTCTGTAAGGGTTTTATGAACAGTCTCCTGCCTTTCCAGCTCAACTCTGGCGGCCTTTCCAACACCGGGCAGATGTAGACTGCCTCCTGGACCGAATCCCGATCCATCCTCTCGCTGAAGGCAACCTCTATTTGAGCATCAGGGCTCACCCCAGTGGAGTTACAGGGTGGAGAGGTAGATACCACTTCAGGTGGAGTTCTATCGGCTGGACCGCCAGGGGGGAAACTCCGTTTGGCACAGGAGCACAAGAGCAGTGCGATAGGGAGTAAAAGAGATAAAGCCAGAATCTTATTCATCTCATCAGGGTGACCAGAATTGCCTTCTGGATATGTAGTCTGTTCTCCGCTTCATCCAGGGCTATGCAACTGGGGCCGTCCAGCACTTCATCGGTAATCTCCTCTCCCCGATGGGCTGGCAGACAATGGGTGACTAAACAACCGGGCTTTGCAGAGTCCAAGAGTCGTTTATTAACTTGATATGGACCGAAGGCCTTTCGCCTTTTCTCTGCCTCGGCTTCCTGGCCCATACTTGCCCACACATCGGTGTAGATCAGGTCAGCGCCTTTCACCGCCTGGTAGGGGTCGTGGAGGATATGGATCGTTGTGCCCCGGCGCTGGGCAAAAAGCCGGGCCTGTTCTGTAAGCTCCCTGTCGGGTTCATATCCTTCGGGACAGGCGATTACAAAATTCATACCCAATCGGGGGCAAAGCAGCATCAGCGAGTTGGCCACATTGTTGCCATCGCCTACAAAGACTACCTTGAGTCCATCCAGCAAGCCCCGTTTTTCTCGCAGGCTCAGGGCGGTGGCGAGCACCTGACAGGGATGTTCTATATCGCTGAGACCGTTGATGACTGGAATCTCCGCATTTCGGGCCAGCTCCACTATCGTCTGGTGCGAGAAGGTGCGGGCCATCACCGCATCAACCCAGCGCCCAAGATTCCGGGCCACATCGGCCACAGACTCTCGCTTTCCCAACTGGATCTGATTGGGACCCAAATAAACAGCGTGTCCCCCCAACTGAGCCATCCCCACATCAAATGTGACCCGGGTCCGGAGCGAGGGTTTCTCAAAGATCATCGCTAAGGTCTTCCCCTCAAGCAAGGGCTCAGCCTTGCCCTGCTTCAATTTGGCCTTCAGCTCCAGGGCTAAGTCCAAAAGCCCGGTGATCTGTTCTCCAGTGAGATCAGCTACGGAAATCAGGTCTTTTTTCACTTTTCCTCCTTTATCTCATCTGTTTTAGGGTCCGATGTAGATATTTCACACCTTCTTCAATCTGCCTCTGACCTACCTGCTCGCTCACCGTAGCCTCTCCTATCCGGCGAAGCAAGACAAACCGCAGTCGTCCGCCCCTTACTTTCTTATCAGACTCTATCTTCTCCATAATCGCCCGGGTGGGAATGGCAGCAGGACTGGGAGGGAATCCCAGCCTTTCCAGCAGTCTGTTCTGGCGGTTCTTCTGTTCCTCTGGGAGCAGTTCCATCTGGGAGGCGATATGGGCAGCCACGACCATTCCCAGAAGCACTGCCTCGCCGTGCCGGTAGCAGCGATAGCCAGTAAGGGCTTCGATGGCGTGTCCTACCGTGTGACCGTAGTTCAAGATGGCCCTTAGGCCCTGCTCCCGCTCGTCTTTGCTCACCACCTCGGCCTTGATCTGACAATTTCTTCCTACCAACTCCTCTAAGAGCTCAGGCGGGGCCGTGAGCTCCAGTAGCTGCTCGATATTGGCCTCAAGACGTTGAAACAGATCGTCATCTCGGATGAGGGCGTGTTTGACCACCTCTACCATCCCTGCCTTCAACTCTCGTCTGGGTAGGGTCTTTAGCACCCCTGTATCGATGAGGACAAACTGAGGTTGGTGGAAGGCGCCGATCAAGTTTTTGCCCAGACGGTGGTTGACCGCTACTTTTCCCCCCACACTGGAGTCCACCTGGGCCAAAAGGGTGGTAGGCACCTGGATATAGCGGATGCCTCGCAAGAAGGTTGCCGCCACAAATCCGGCGATATCTCCTACTACACCACCCCCCAGAGCAATAATGGCTGAATCCCTGTCCAGTTTTGCCCTAATCAGGGATTCAAAGATCCTGTCTGCAGTCTCTAAGGTCTTGTACTGCTCACCATCTGGAATGAAGACGGGGAGAACCTCGAAGCCGCTGTCGGCTAAGCTTTGTTCCACGGGGCTAAGATAGAACTCTGCCACGGTAGGGTTAGTCACCACGGCAAGTCTACGACCCAGACTATGCCGGCGGCAGAGCTTTCCTATCTCAGAAAGGACCCCGGTGCCGATGTAAATGGGATAGCTCCTCTCTTCCAGGTCGACATTCACAACTCT
>CAZQSC010000021.1:0-19996 GCA_964595705.1 uncultured bacterium
CAACCTTTTCCTCAAAAAGTTGAAATTCCGGAAATTGAAAGACCAGTCCCACCTTCTGCCTCACCTTCTGCAGATTGATTCCCTTCTCCCACAGGTCTTGCCCCTCAATTTTGATTCGACCAGAGGTAGGTTTAAGCAATCCGTTGAAATGCTGGGCTAAGGTGGTCTTACCCGACCCGATAGGGCCAACTAAAGCCAAAAACTCCCCTTCTTTTATATCTATACTCACACCGGAGAGCGCCTCCTTGTGGGTGGGGAGACCATTGTTATAAATGTAAGACAAGTTGTGAGTAGAGATCTTAACCGACCTTGCCGCTCTGCCTTGTGAGGAACATCTGCCCAGCTCTTCAGGATTGAACAGCTCCCCCAGGTATTGGTCAAGCTCCTCTGTGTTGTTCACCCTCTCCAACTGCATCTGGAGGGGTAGGTCTAATCCTAAGGTCCATATCTGATCGCACTGCTGAAAGACAGTTCGGGGGGGACCGTCTAAAGCGATCTTACCCTGGGAAAGAACGATCAGACGGTCGGCCTCTAAGGCCTCTTCCGGGGACTGGGTGATGTGAATAACAGTCACCTGGCCAGCAGCCTGGATCTGCTTCAGCATCCGATTTACCTCTCTTCTGCCCCTTGGGTCTAACAGAGAGGTAGGCTCATCTAAGATTAGGTACTTCGGTTCCATCGCTAGAACCGAGGCGATGGCTAAGCGTTGTTTCTCCCCTCCGGAGAGACGATGCGGGGGATGATGGCGGTACTGCTCCAGCTCAAAGCGCCGTAAGGCCTGGGTGACTCTCTGGCGCATCTGGACCGGAGGGATACCTATGTTCTCCAGTCCAAAAGCAATTTCTCGCTCTACGGTGGTAGTGACTATCTGGTTGTCGGGGTTTTGAAAGACCATCCCAACTCGCCTGCGGATAGCAGGGATTTGTTCTGGCCGATGGGTGGAGAGGCCGTCCACCGTCACCTCCCCTGAGCTGGGCAGCAAAAGCCCATTGATACACCAGGCAAGGGTGGTCTTGCCTGAGCCATTAGCCCCCATAATCGCTACTGACTCCCCCTCTTCAATCTCTAAGTCGATGTTTTCCAGGGCCTTAAAGAAGGAATCCTTATATCTATATCGAAATGATAGGGCTTCTATCCTGATCATCTATGGCTCTTTGGAGAAAGGGTTGGATACGGAGATTTAGTATGTGAACTAATATAGCAAAAGGTAGGAATTATGTCAACTGTTTTTGAGGCGATTGGCTTGGCTGAAAGGTTTAGGGGGCGGATGCAAAAAGGGACATTCAGAGAAATCTCTCATCTGAATGTCCCTTCAATCTTTTGGGAATGTCCTGTTTTTACAACCCTAAAAGTCTTTGGGTATTTTTGAAACCTATCTTCTCCAGGGTCTCCTTGCTTATGCCAGAATTACGCAGGTGTTCTGCATTGGGAATTCTCTGTCCTTTGTAGACAAGATCTGTTCCGAATAACAGTTTATCTTGATTCCGCTCTAAGAAACTGCGGGCAAACTCTCTGTCTCTGGTCATAGCATTATCGCCTGAGCCAGCGGATAAATCCCCGTAGATATTGGAATATTTCTGAAGCAGGTAATCCACCCGACCGCCAGGCACTACCTTTCTCTGGGGATAGCCGTGAATATCTTCCTGAGTTACATCGGCTGAGATCTCGCTCCACCAGTGGGTGGCATGGGCGATGAAAATAGTCTTGGGAAATTTCTGCAGCATCCTTTCCAATCTGGGGAGACCTATCTGGTCTCGATTTCGGTAGCGATCCATATGGACTACAACAGGGATCCCCAATTCCCCGCAGGCAGCGTATATCTTCTGGAGCCTCTTGTCGTCTACCCAAAGTCCCGATAGCGACTCACCGAATCCTCGGCAACCTTTTTCTACATAGCTCTTAATTATAGGCAGGGGATCAAAACTGGAGGCCTCCCGACGCCGTGGGTCTACATTACAAAAGGGAATGAATCGGTCTGGATGTCGCCGGGCAGCGGCTATCACTTGTGCTGTAGTCACATAATAATCGGTTTCCTCGGGGTTTTCAATAGGCAGAAGGCAGGCCTTTTCGATATTCAATTCATCCATCTTGAGCAATATGTCTCTTGTGGTCAACCTCGGCTTGCCAAAAATTATCTTACCAATATGCATATGGATGTCTATCCAGCTCATCGTTTTTTCCCCTGTTTAGTGTAATCCTTTTGAATGCTGATGTTGGGAATCTTTGGCTGTTTAACAAAAATCTCGTCACTGTTGGCAAGCGACGAGATTCGGAAGTGGAGCTGGAGGGAGTCGGACCCTCGACCTCTTGTCTGCCAGACAAGCGCTCTCCCGCTGAGCTACAGCCCCCTGTCGACCTTTCAGAATATGAGTTTAAAACTCGCTGAATCCTCACACAAAAATCTAAAGGTTACCTTCACAGAATAGAATATAACAGCAGGGCGGTGATGTGTCAAGTATAAAAACAACCAGCCTGAAGAAAAAAATGCCCAGCTGTTATGTAAGAAGCGGTGCTGAGGCAGTGTGGGCCTGACTTTGGCCTTTTGAGGGATGACAATAAAGCACCGATGCGATTCGTCAATGCAGCAAGCGCGACACCGGCCTGCTGGCCCTGGGACAGATGGCCTGGACATAAGGAGGTGGTCAGAGGCACTGGGCTGGTTCAAAAAGGCAGGGCAAGAGCTGCCGAATGGCCCGATGATCGGGTTTCAGGTGGGCAGGATGCTTATTATGCTGGTGTCATAAGATATATTCAATCAGTTCGAGGCAGATCGAGGATATTTAGGAGAAAGCCCCCGGCCTTCTCAGAGAAGACTGGGGGCTTTCTCATTATTTCTTAAACACAATCTTGCCGTCTTTTGTGTCTACCAGCACTCGGCCGCCTTCCCTGAATCTGCCCTCCAGGATCTCCAAGGCAAGCGGATTCTCCACCATCTTCTGGATCACCCTCTTCAGGGGCCGGGCGCCGTAGAGGGGGTCAAACCCTAAGTCTGCCAGAAGTTCCTTTGCCTCCTCAGAGATCTCTAAGGAGATGTTGGAATGCTCCAGCAGGCGGTCTTTGAGCCTCTGGACCTGAAGTCCCACAATTTGCTTAATATGCTCCCGGTTCAGTGGGTGAAAGACTATTATCTCATCGATGCGGTTAAGGAATTCGGGCCGTAACTGGCTTCGGAGTACATCCATCACTTGGTGATGTGCCTGTTCATAATCCAACCCTACCGGGTTGCTGAACAGATGGCTACCCAGGTTGGAGGTCATAATGACCACGGTGTTTCTGAAGTTGACCGTTCTGCCCTGACCGTCGGTGAGCCGGCCGTCATCGAGCAACTGAAGCAGTATGTTGAACACATCGGTGTGGGCTTTCTCTACTTCGTCGAACAGGATCACCTGGTAGGGTCTTCTTCTGATCGCCTCGGTTAGTTGTCCTCCCTGTTCATAGCCGACATATCCAGGAGGGGCACCGATGAGCCGGGAGACGGTGTGCCGCTCCATATATTCTGACATATCGATCCTGACCATAGCGTTCTCGTCATCGAAAAGGAACTCAGCTAAGGCTCGTGCCAGTTCGGTCTTACCCACTCCGGTGGGGCCCAAGAAGAGGAATGAACCTATGGGCCGATTCTGGTCGCCCAGTCCGGCTCTAGCCCGACGGATGGCGTTGGAGACCGCCCGGACCGCCTCCTCCTGGTTTACTATCCGCTGATGAAGTCGCTCCTCCATATGGGTCAGCTTCTCTATCTCCCCTTCTATGAGACGGGAGACAGGGATGCCCGTCCACTTGGAGACTACCTCAGCAATATCCTCCTCGTCCACCTCCTCTTTGATCATCTTTCTGCCCTTCTGGATCTGGGATAGTTGTTTTTCTGCCTCTTTGAGTTCCCTTTCCAGCTCTACCAGTTCCCCGTAGCGGATTCTGGCTGCCCTTTCGTAGTCAGCAGCCCTTTCGGCGTGCTCTGCCTCAAGCCGGAGTTGCTCTATCTTCTCTTTTGTCTGGTGTATTTTAGTGATCGCCTCTTTCTCTCTGAGCCAGTGGGCTTTGAGCTGGTCGCGCTCTTCGCTCAACTGAGCAATCTGTTTTTCTATGGGTTCCAGCCTCTTCTGGGCATCCTTCTCCTTTTTGACTGCCTCTCTCTCTATTTCTAACTGGCGGATTTTTTTCTCGATGGTGTCCAACTCCGCTGGCATACTGTCGATCTCTATTCTTAAGTTCGCTGCTGCTTCATCCACTAAGTCAATGGCCTTGTCAGGCAGGAAGCGATCGGTGATATATCTTTTGGATAGGGTGGCGGCTGCCACCAGAGCGGAGTCGTTGATTCTCACCCCGTGGTGGATCTCGTAGCGTTCTTTCAGGCCACGGAGGATGGAGATGGTGTCCTCCACCGTGGGTTCGCCCACGAAGATGGGGGCAAATCTTCTCTCTAAGGCAGCGTCTTTCTCGATGTGCTGGCGGTATTCATCGGGAGTGGTGGCGCCAATACACCTGAGTTCACCTCTGGCCAAGGCAGGTTTGAGCATATTGGAGATGTCCATCGCCCCTTCAGCGGCTCCGGCTCCCACGATGGTGTGAAGCTCGTCGATGAACAGGATAATCTGTCCATCTGCTCTCTGCACCTCTTTGAGCACAGCCTTAGCTCTCTCCTCAAACTCGCCCCTGAACTTTGAGCCAGCCAGCATTGCCCCCAGGTCAAGGGAGACCAGCTTTCTGTCCTTCAGGGATTCTGGGACATCACCCGCTACGATCTTCTGAGCCAGTCCCTCTACAATGGCAGTTTTACCTACTCCAGCGTCTCCAATAAGCACAGGGTTGTTCTTGGTGCGGCGGGAGAGCACCTTCATCACCCGTCTTATCTCCTCTTCCCTTCCGATGACCGGGTCGAGTTTGCCCTGGCGAGCCAGTTGGGTCAGGTCACGGCCATACTTCTCCAGTACTTTATACTTGGACTCTGGGTTAGGATCAGTCACCCTCTGTTCACCCCTCACCTGTTTCATCACCTGGTAGAGGCGCTCCCTGGTGACTGCAAAGCCCAACAGGAGCTCAGAGGCCTTACAACCTTTTGTCTCCACAATCCCCAACAGCAGGTGCTCTACACTCACATACTCGTCTTTCAGGCTCTTGGCCTCTTTCCAGGCCTGGTCCAGCACCTGTTTCAGCAAAGGCGAGATATAGAGCTGCCCAACATTGGAACCGTAAACCTTGGGCATCCGGTCAAGCTCTGCCTGAAGTTGGCTCCTCAGCCGCCCCAGGTCTACCCCACACTGCCCGAGCAGATCAGCTGCCAGACTCTCCTGTTGGGAAAGTAGGGCCATCAACAGGTGCTCAGGTTCAAGCTGGCTGTGGCCCTTCTCCTGGGCCAGCTCCTGGGCGGAATAGAGGGCTTCTTGTGATTTCTCAGTCAGTCTGTCTAACCTCATTTTTCATCTTCCTCCTTTCACAGAGTGGTCTGTTACTTGTGAATGGTAAGCAATATTTGTGCCAAAGTTTCGTTTTGCATATAGGGTAAATAATATAAGACCAGGATTAAGTTAGCAACAGAATTTTGATGGGAGAAGCTTGATCTGTTCGTAAAAAGTTGCATTTCCCCTCCCCTGGGGGAGGGGGAGACCTTCACCCCGATCCTCTCCCTTAAAGGGAGAGGGAGATTTTGGACTTTTTACGAATCAATCTTGCCTTTGGTTCTGCCTGTTTGGCAGTCCACTGTCATTGTTGCTGTAGGCTGCTCTTCAGCAGCTTAGCGGTCTACTATAATGAATCTCCCCACAGCAAGCTGTGGGGCACTCTCGACGATTTATTCTATAAACTCTCCTCTGGCCCGATAGGGACAGAATGTTTATAGTAAAGATGATGGATGGCATTCTGGGCCGCAGCATTTCGCTTCGCTCAGTGAACAAACCATAAGAGCCTTCGGCCTCTGGCCTCAGGATGAGAGGTTGCCAAAATCAACGTGGCGGATCACTGGACTGCCTCTCCCGATGAATTGCAGGAAACAGTATGTAGCATTTTTCCATCGCTCTCTAAAGGGGACTGTTCATGCAAACACTTTTTACCTATGGCAGTGGCCTTGACTTCCCTCCGCTTCAGCCCCTAAAAAAAATAGTGGACAAAACCTTTCTTTGGATTTATATTATTTGTAACTTCATGAGATTTCGATCGAAAAATAGAATCTTGTAGAACATCTGATCACATACAACTAAAATTGAGCGCCGACTTTAGGGAAGCGAATTGGCCTTAAAGTGGCACGAGCCTTTCAGGCTTGCCGCAAGCCAAGCTGAAGCTTCGGGCTACTGCCAACGACCCCCTTTGGGAACAGGAATCTTCACATCCCCTAATTAGAAGGCTGTCAAGGCAAGGCCTGAAGGTGTCGGTGGCCTACTGAGGAAGCACTAACTAATGATAAGAGCAGGGATAATTGGGGCGACCGGATATACAGGGTTTGAGCTTCTCCGACTGTTGGTGAAACATCCACGGGTAAAGCTGGCCTGGGCTACATCGGAAACCTATTGCGGCAAGAAATTCTCTGATGTCTACCCACACCTTGACGGCGTCAGCGATGTGGTCCTAAAGGCTCTGCCAGAGGTTCAACAAGACCAGACTGATGTGGTTTTCTGCTGTCTTCCCCACCGCAGTGCAATGTCTGTGGTACCCTCCTTTTTGGAGAAGCAGGTTAAAGTAGTGGATCTAAGCGCTGATTTCCGAATGGAGACGGCCGAGAGTTACAACCGCTGGTATGGAGTGGAACATTCCTGCCCTCATCTGCTCAGAGAGGCTGTTTATGGATTACCAGAGCTGAATCGTGATCAAATCTCCAAAGCATCTTTAGTGGCCAACCCTGGATGCTATCCTACTTCAGTGATCCTTCCCTTAGTACCTTTTCTGCAGAAGGGTCTGATAGAAGAGACAGATATCATTATTGACTCTAAATCAGGGGTCTCTGGAGCAGGCAGGAAACTTTCTTTAAGGACTCAATTTGTAGAAATAAACGAAGATACTGTTCCCTATGATGTTGGTCGTCTTCACCGTCACACTGGAGAGATGGAAGAGCAGCTGAGCAACTTGGCTAACAGACAGTGCCAGGTCCTTTTCTCCCCCCACATTGTCCCTATGAACCGGGGGATACTCTCCACCATCTATGTGAAGTTAAGAAAGGATATCTCACAGGAACAAGCAGTTGAGATTATTAAAAATAAATATAAAGACGAGCCCTTTATTCGTGTTCTTCCGGATCGCTTGCCAGAGACAAGATTTGTGCAGGGGACAAACTGGTGCGATATTGGCGTCTCCAAGGTAGATGGGACTGATAGATTGGTGGTTATCTCTGCTATTGATAACCTTATGAAGGGAGCCTCAGGCCAGGCCGTCCAGAATATGAACATAATGTTCGGGTGTAAAGAGACAGAGGGTTTTCAGTGAGAAAAACAGAGAGCATAGAGCAGACTATCCAGAAGGCTGGTGTCCTTATCGAAGCCTTGCCTTATATCCAGTCCTTTCGGAATAAAATTGTGGTCATCAAGTGTGGGGGGGATTCAACTATAGAAGAGACCTTCCTGGATATTGTTTTCATGGAAACGGTAGGGATGAAGCCAGTGATTGTCCACGGGGGTGGGAAGGCAATTAGTCAGAACATGCAGAAAGCGGGCATCCGGCCGAAGTTTATCAGTGGTCTGAGGTTCACTGATGAACAGACGATGAAGATTGTAGAGCAGACCCTGGTGGAGGAGATTAACCAGGAGATGGTGGAAAATATCCGCCGATTTGGAGGAAAAGCACAGGGGCTTTCGGCTAAGCAGATAATGAGAGTTAAAAAGCATTTAGTTAAGACTAAGGATCCCCTTTCTTCAAAGGAGGAACTTGTAGATATTGGCTTTGTAGGAGAAGTAGAGGAGATAGATCCTGAGCCAGTGAAGGCTCTGTGTAACGAGAATGTTATCCCGGTAATTGCCCCTGTAGGTACAGACGAGCAGGGACAGAGCTACAATGTGAATGCCGACACGGCCGCCGGCGAGCTCGCCATAGCCCTCCGGGCTGAAAAACTGATCTTTCTAACTGATGTGTTGGGGATTATGAAAACCCCTGGGGATTCCAGTTCCCTTTTCTCTACCCTCCATATAGACTCTATTGAGGAGATGATAGAAGAGGGAATAATCTCCAGTGGAATGATTCCCAAGGCTAGATCGGCGCTGAGGGCAGTGAGAGCCGGGGTACACAAGACCCACATAATCAACGGTAAGATAACTCACTCCCTGCTGCTGGAGATATTTACCGACAAAGGTATAGGAACCCAGATCGTGGGATAATTCCCCTGTGCTGGGTCATCAATTAACTCAAGGGAAGTACAATGAAAACTGAAGAGGTAATCGAGCAGGAGAGAAGGTATCTGTTACACATCTATGAACGTCCTCCATTTGTTCTGGAGAAGGGCAATGGGATGCGGCTGTTTGATCAGGAAGGCAATCGATATCTGGATTTCGTGAGTGGCATATCGGTGAATGCCTTTGGTTACGGGAATTTTGAAATTATCAAAGCTATTGAGCAACAAGCAGCAAGGCTGATTCACTGCTCTAACCTTTTCTATTCAATTCCTCAGGTGGAATTGGCCAGGCTTTTGGTCCAGAACTCCTTTGCTGATAAGGTATTCTTCTGTAACAGCGGCACAGAGGCAATAGAGGCGGCAATTAAATTTGCTCGCCGATGGGGAGATACCCAGGGGAGGCAGAACTCCCAACCCAGGCATGGGATTGTGACCATGAGCGGCTCTTTCCACGGCAGAACTTACGGAGCATTATCTGCCACCGGACAACCGAAATTTCAGAAAGGGTTCGGTCCTTTGCTCCCCGGTTTTACTATCGTAGAATTCAATAACTTAGAGGCAGTGGAGAAGGCGATAAGCGAAGACACCTGTGCTATTTTGGTCGAACCCCTGCAAGCCGAAGGTGGGGTGAATGTAGCCAGCAGAGAATTCCTCCAGGGATTGCGTCAGATATGCGACCAGAGGGATCTGCTGCTTGTGTTCGACGAGATACAGTTTGGTCTGGCCCGTTCTGGGTCGCTGTTTGCCTATCAGCACTTCGGCGTGGAGCCGGATATGATGACCTTGGCCAAGCCGCTGGGGGGTGGGTTGCCAATTGGAGCGGTGTTGTTGCGAGAGAAAATGGCCCAAAATTTAGGTCCAGGAGACCACGGCACAACCTTCGGAGGCAGTCCCTTAGTGTGTGCCGTGGCCACAAAAGTGTTTCAGAAATTGATGGATCCGGAGCTGCTGGCTCAGGTCAGAGAGAACGGAGAATATCTCCATATACGTTTAAACCAACTTAAAGCCAGACACCCGCAGATCCGAGAAGTGAGAGGTTTAGGACTTATCGCCGGGATAGTCACCGCCTATCCGACAAAAGCAGTGGTGGAGGAGTTTAGAAAACGAGGGGTCTTGGTGTGTACGGCTGGCAAAGAGGTGGTCAGGATGCTCCCCCCTTTAATTGTTCAAAAAGAACACATAGACGAGGTAGTTGACATCTTCGATGAGATATTAACCCAGGGGGTGGCAAATGAAGGAAACTAAAGGGGTTAAAAAGGTAGTTCTGGCTTATTCCGGGGGGCTGGATACCTCGGTTATCATCCCGTGGCTTAAAGAGAATTACGGCTGTGAGGTAATAGCTATGACCGCCGAGCTGGGGCAGAAAAAAGACCTGGAGCAGTTGCGACAGAAAGCCCTCAAAAGTGGAGCCAGCAAGATCTACATTGAGGATATGCGGCAGGAATTTATCGAAGACTACATCTTTCCTACTCTGAAAGCAGGAGCTATCTACGAGCGGAAGTACCTGCTGGGCACCTCTTTTGCTCGTCCCCTTATTGCCAAACGCCAGATTGAGATCGCTGCTCGCGAAGGTGCTGATGCTGTAGCCCACGGCTGCACTGGCAAGGGCAATGATCAGGTGAGATTTGAACTCAGCTACAAGGCACTGAATCCAAAGATAAAAATCATCGCCCCCTGGCGGGAATGGGAGATAAAATCTCGGGAAGAAGAGATCGAATACGCCCGAAGCCGGGGAATACCTGTTTCGGTAACCAAAGAGGAGAACTACAGCCGAGACCGAAATATCTGGCATCTAAGCCACGAAGGAGGAATCCTTGAAGACCCTGAAACAGAACCCCCCGAAGATATGTTTCAGATTACTACTTCCCCTGAGAAAGCACCCGATAAACCCACCTTTGTGGATATCGAGTTCGAAGAGGGTATCCCTCGGAAGGTAGATGGAGAGAGTTTAGACCCGGTAGAATTACTGGAAAGGCTGAATGAGCTGGGAGCCCAGAACGGCATAGGACGGGTAGACTTAGTTGAGAATCGTTTAGTAGGGATAAAATCGCGAGGGGTCTACGAAACCCCAGGAGGAACTTTGCTTTATATTGCTCACGCTGAGCTGGAAAGCCTCACCTTAGACAGGGAGACCCTCCATTACAAGGACTTAGTAGCCCAGAAGTACGCTGAGCTTGTCTACTTTGGTAAGTGGTTCACTCCTTTGAAACAGGCCCTCGACGCCTTCGTGGATGTCACCCAAAAGGAGGTGATCGGCCTGGTGCGTCTGAAGCTTTACAAAGGAAACTGCATAGTGGTGAAAAGGACATCTCCTTGTAGTCTGTATCGAAAAGACTTAGCTACCTTTGGCGAGGAGAGGGTGTATGATCAGAGGGATGCCACCGGGTTCATCAACCTTTTTGGTCTCCCGGAGAAAGTGCGGGCACTGAGGGGTGGGAGGAAAAGGTGATTCATCCTTGTAACCGGCCGGGTGAGGGGCAGAGAACACGCTGCCCCTTTTTCGGTTTTTGAACTATATTAGACTTTAATGTAGAGGCGACCCGCCGTGTCGTCTCTACGCGCTATCTGTTTTTATACAACTTCATTATCCTGCAACACCTATAGTCTAACAATATCAAGTTAATTATTTTCCACAAACTCCACCGTCTGCTCCCAGGATACCACTCCTGTGGTGCATCCGATGGCCTGGATGCAGAAAGAGGCCACTGCATTGCCCAGCCGGGCGCACCGCTCTTCGTCCCAGCCCTCAAGTAGACCTCTCAAAAATCCTGCCACAAAACAATCCCCTGCTCCTGAGGTATCTACCACCTTCACCTGGTAAGGGGGGATCAACTTCTCTATCTGTCTGGTTTTCAGAAAGAGACCTTTGGAGCCCAGTTTTATGGCAACCGTACCGGGGCAGTTTTCTGCCAGCGTTCTGACCATCTTCTGGAGATCTGTTTGTCCGGTTATTTTCTCTGCTTCCTCTACGCTGGGCAGAAGATAGTCGATGTGAGGTAGACAAGGGGCGATAATCTGCCTCCAATCTTTAATCTGGTCGTTGTAAGCAGTGTCCAAGGAGGTTTTCAGACCCATCTGTTGGGTCTCTCTGAGCAGGTCCGCTGTGGGCTGACCGTCAAAGTGGGGCATTAAGTAAGTACCGGCAATGTGCAGTATCTGAGCACCCCGGAGATCTTCTATGTTTATATCTTCAAGGCCAAAGGTGGCATCTGCCCCCATAGTATGAAGAAATCTTCTCCTTCCCCGGGAGGAGATCATAGCAAAAGTAAAGGCAGTGCTCACTGTGGGGTCCCTCACAATGCTGGAAGCGTCCACCTTGTGTTCTCCCAGTGTGTCGATTATAAAATCGCCGAAGGAATCAGCCCCTACCTTGCCTACCACTTTCACCTTGGCCCCTAAGCGACTTAAAGCAATGGCGGTATTGGCCGCACAACCGCCAATGTGCATCTCCATCTGGTCGAAAAGGGCCAACTTATCCTCTTCCGGCACAGTATCAATGGGTTTACCCATCACATCGGCAACCAGAATCCCCAGGCAGATCACATCGAACATTTGCTGCCTCCATAGAGTTAATGGGTACACATCCCGCAGGGAAAAAATGACTGAAGTGAGCTAAAGTGACTAAAGTGAACTAAGACAAATAACTTTAGGCACTTCCAACTTTAGGCACTTTGAACTCTTTGGGCAGTTTGAACTCCTGTTTGAAATAGACAGTTATCGCCGTATCTTGTAGTTATGACTTCTGTCGAGCCAGTGCTCTGAAACCGATATCCTTTCGGTAGTGTGCCCCCTGGAATCTAATTCTCTCTACCGCTTGATAGGCCCTGTTCACTGCAGCGGGGATATCCTCTGCTACCGCAGTTACTCCCAGTACTCGACCGCCGTTGGTTACGATCTTTCCCTCATCCAGTTTAGTGCCAGCATGGAAGACAACTATACCTTCCATCTCCTCTGCCTGCTTCAGCCCGGTGATCTGTTTGCCTTTCTCGTAGGCACCGGGGTAGCCTTGGGAAGCCATCACCACACAGACAGCAGCCTTGTTCTCCTCCTCGACCGTCGCCTCCTTTAATCTCTGGTCACAGATGGCCAGAAGGATATCTACCAGATCTGTTTTCATAAGAGGCAACTGGGCCTGACTCTCCGGATCACCGAAGCGGCAGTTGAACTCCAGTACCTGTGGCCCCTGAGCAGTCATTATCAGGCCAGCATAAAGAACCCCTTTATAAATAATACCCTTATCGGTCATAGCCTTGACTGTAGGTTGCAAAATCCTGCTAGTTATGTGCTGCATCAGCTCTTCGGTGATCACCGGGGCAGGGGCATAGGCCCCCATCCCACCAGTATTAGGCCCTTGGTCGCCGTCGAAGGCCCGTTTGTGATCCTGAGATGGAACCAGCGGGACTATTGTCTCTCCATCGGTAAGGGCCAGCACCGATGCCTCCTCTCCTTCGAGGTATTCCTCTATCACCACTTTCTCCCCAGCTTCTCCGAAGGCTCTTTTTACTAATATTTTTTCTACTGCCTCAATGGCCTCCTCCTCGGTCATCGCCACGATTGACCCTTTTCCCGCCGCCAGACCATCGGCCTTGACCACAATGGGAACCCCTTTTGTCTTGAGGTAACTTATAGCCTTATCTGGGGAAGTAAACACTTCAAACCCGGCGGTGGGGATTCCATAGTCACGCATCAGCTCCTTGGCAAAGGCTTTGCTTCCTTCCAGTCTTGCTGCCTGTTTGGAGGGACCAAATATCTTCAGTCCCCTGACTTGGAATCTGTCGACTATTCCTGCCACCAAAGGGGCTTCAGGGCCAACCACAGTCAGGTCAATACCTTTTTTTTCGGCAAAATCGGCCAGATCATCGATCTGGGTGGGCTGGATGGAAATACATTCTGCAATCTGGGAGATGCCAGCGTTGCCAGGGGCAGCATATATCTTCTCCACCTTTGGACTCTGAGCAATCTTCCAGACTAAGGTATGCTCTCTGCCTCCTGCTCCAACTACCAGAATTCTCATCACTGTCTCCTCACCGTTGAATGGGTTAAAGCCATCTTTCAAACCAGTCGAACGCCTTTTTCCCACTGAACATATGTCCGCCTTCAAAGACATCTATATCCACTCTATCCTCAGCATCCAACAGTCGGTAGGCCTGTTTAACCTTCCCGAATCCCTCCTGAACGGCCTGGGTAGGGAAGATAGGGTCCTGGGTGCCAGTCTCAAACAGCAGGGGCCGAGGGGCTATTAAACAGGCCAGATCAGGCATCTCTGCGTATTTCAACAGATGGGGTACATAGTTACAGGCACAGTGCGGCAGGTCCACTATTGAGGCCTTGAAGGTGCAGAAATAACCACTTACTACGGCTGTCTTTATCCTCTTCTCCAGGATGGTGGAGAAGAAGGCAACCGTGCCTCCACCGGAAAGTCCCATACAGCCTATTCTGTCCGGATCTACCTCTTCTCTGGTTTCTAAGTAGTCAATACATCTAGAGATGTCCCAGACTCGCATTCCAATCAGGGTCTTACCCATCAAGATAGCGTTCATAGCCGGTTTGTCACAGCCACTGTATCCCTCTCTGGGATCATTTCTCTCTCCGAAACAGCGGGCATCGGGGGCCAGGACGATATAGCCCCTCTGGGCAAACTGTTTGGCATAGTCGTAATTGAGGTCTCTTATTCCCTTAAGTTCCTCTTCAGTGGTGTAGATGCCGGCGGCATCATCTTTCCCCCGGCCGTGGCCGTGTTGACAGATTAAGGTACGCCCCGGCAAACGAATCTTTTTAGGGATCAGAAGATAAGCCGGCACCGAGGTTTTCGGCTCGCTTTGAAAGATCACTTTTTCTCGGATATAGTCTCCCTGGTCAACACTCTCTAACACCTCAGCCTCCAGGGGGCATCTCTGGGCAGGGAAACCGCCTAACAATTCGACCAATTTTTCAGTCAGACTGCTATGCCACTTTGTCCACTCCTCTTTTGTCTCTGCCTGAAAGGACATTGATGGCTTCAGGGTGTGGTAAAAGTCATCAAGATATTCAATAGTGGAATAGGTACGACAGACCATTTTAGACCTCCAGCGGCAGTTATGAGTCAAAGTTCTTCGGCTTAAACGGTATAACCAAATTCTCGTAGATCGAAGTCCTTGCTTCGCCAGTTCTTGCGCACCTTCACCCACAGATCAAGGTAGACCTGGTATCCCAAGAACAGCTCTATCTTCTGCCGAGAGGCTGTTCCAATCCTTTTGAGTACCTCTCCGGATGCGCCGATAATTATCCCCTTCTGGGAGGGTTTCTCCACGAAGATGACGGCCCGGATGTATGCTTTGCCTTCCTCCTTTTCTTTGAACTCCTCCACTTTCACCGCCGTGGCATACGGCAGTTCCTGTCTTAACTGACAAAACAGCTCTTCTCTGATTAGCTCGGCAACGAAGAACCTCTCTGGCTGGGTAGAGACGACATCTGGGGGGTAAAGAAACGGCCCCTCAGGGAGGAGTTCTTCTATCGATCCTCGAAGCCGGTCTAGACCATCTCCCCGCAGAGCAGATATAGGTACAACTTCTGCCGATTTTTGAAACTCTGCCAGCCTTTCCACTGCTTCCGAAACAGTTTCCTTCCCAACCTGGTCAATCTTATTGAGGGTCAAAACTGCTGGTTTCCAGGCTTTGGTGAGTTTGCGCTGCAGGATCTGGTCGAAACTGTTGGCAAAATCGGTAATATCAATCATAAAAATAAGCACATCGGCATCACTGATGGCCTTGTCTATTTGCTCGACCATCACCTCCTGGAGGCGATATTTGGGCTCCAACATGCCTGGGGTATCCAAGAAGATCGCCTGGACCTCGTCAGTGGTGTAGATGCCAAAGATTCTGTTTCGGGTAGTCTGGGGTTTAGGGGTGACAATGGAGAGTGGCTGTCCCAATAAGGCATTCAGCAAAGTGGATTTGCCTACATTAGGGCGTCCCAGAATGGCTACATATCCGCACCTACTCACCCAAACATCTCCTTCTCAATCAATTGGCAGACAATGTGAAAGGCAGTTTCATGTCCTTCTTGGATCAGGGAGGTTTCATCTGCGGGGACGGTAAGACAGACATCCACCATATCTTTCAGTTTGCCTCCACTTTTGCCGGTGAACCCGACGGTTATGATTCCCAGTTCCTTGGCTGTCTTCACAGCCTGCAGCACATTGGGGGAGTTGCCGCTGGTGGAGAAGGCAACCAAGATATCCCCCTGCCTGCCCAGCGCCTCTATCTGCCGCGAGAAGACGATATCAAAGTGGTAATCGTTAGCCAGACTTGTCAGCACCGATGTGTCGGTGGAGAGGGCTACGGTAGGCAGTCCCCTACGCTGCAGCTTGAACCTGCCCACCATCTCACCGGCAAAATGCTGGCAGTCAGCGGCACTGCCGCCGTTGCCACAGAGCAGTATCTTCCCCCCTGAGTTCAGGGCCTGAACCATCAGCCTGGCTATCTGAACCACCATCTCCCCACAGGTTCTGGCCATCTCTTCTTTAAGGCGGGCGCTCTGCAAAAATCTCTCTTTGACCACATCTATCATACGTTTTTCCCCTTTCGACATCACGGGAGGGGCAGGTTTGAAACCCGTCCTTACCTCGAGGGACAGATCATTGAGTATTAAATTAGCTCAATGGTTTTATATTGTCAAGCAGTTTTTAGGTCCTCTGGTATTAAACCATTCAGTTGACGGTTGAGGCACCACTTACCTCCAAATAGATAGGAAGGCTCAGAATGGGAAAAAACCTTCTGGTTTTTGCTTGACATTTCTTCCTGTTTAAAATATCTTTGGAGAGAAGTCTTCGTAGTGCGGGCTTATCCTCCGCTGGAGAAAGCCAACGGGGAAATGGATGGTCTGTTATCCACAGTATAGTCTCGTTGTTGTGCGCAGCTCTGAGATTGATTTCACAAATTGGCGGGGGTAGCCACATTTCTTTATAGGTGTGCTGGGGTGGATCGATCCACCGCATAGGCATAAAGCCTGTTTATTTTACGAGGAACGAGCCCTCTACATTACGGAGCGTCTCGCCGGATAAACTCATATTAAACTCGTTTACAAGCTCAAAAGACAGAAATGATTAGTCCAAAACAAAGGGTTCTAACTACGCTGGCCCGCATTCAGACCTTGGGAAAGGGAGGCGGCTTCATCCTGGTGCCAGCACATAATCTCCAGCCAGATGTGGCAATAGAAAATATACTTAATATACTTACTATGTATCGAACTGCAGTCGAGATATAAAAAGGAGGATTGCAATATGCCCAAGGCAATGGTTTTGGAAAAGTTCAACCAACCCTTGGTGGAAATCGAATACCCATTGCCCAGACCCGCCAGAGGGGAGATATTAGTGAAGCTGGAGGCCTCCGGAGTCTGTGGCTCAGATGTTCATATGTGGCGAGGCAAAGACCCTCGCACCCCCCTGCCCCTCATCTTAGGACATGAAGGCGTGGGTAGAGTGGCAGAAGTGGAGGAGGGGAGAAAAGATATCTACGGGCAGCCGTTGGGCCCAGGCGACCTGGTTATCTGGGACAGGGGAGTGACCTGTAACAGTTGCTACTATTGTGCAGTGAAAAAAGAGCCCTCCTTGTGTGTGAATCGGAAAGTCTACGGCATCAATGTTTCCTCTAAAGACGCCCCCCATTTTCGGGGATGTTACGCTGAATACTTGATGCTTTTTGAAGGCACAAAGGTGCTGAAGATTATCGATGAAGTTCCCTCAGAGATCTTGGTGGCCGCCTCTTGTTCCGGGGCTACTTCAGCCCACACCCACCAATTGTGTGGGATAGCCGAGGGTGACTCGGTGGTTATTCAAGGGCCTGGCCCGGTAGGACTGTTTGCCTTAGCTTTTGCCTTAGACAGCGGCGCAGGTACTACCATAGTGATCGGTGCCCAGGGGGACGAAAGGAGACTTAAGCTGGCAGAGGATTTTGGGGCCACCCACACTCTGAATGTGAGTGACACCACGGTAGAAGAACGCTACCAATTTGTGATGGATCATACAGGGGGGCACGGTGCTGATGTGGTAATCGATACCACTGGTTCTCCTAAGGCTCTGGCAGAGGGCGTGCGTCTCACCGCTAAGGGTGGAATCTATGCCCTGCCCGGGGTGGCGGTGCCCATTGGCCAGGTGCCCATATCCTTCTATGAAGATGTGGCGCTGAAAAATCTAAGGATTCAAGGGGTGTGGGTCAGCGATACTCGACATCTCTACCAGGCGGTTAAACTTGTGCTCTCGGGTAAATACCCCTTCGACAGGTTGGTCACGCACAAGTTTGACCTTAAAGACGCCACCGAGGCAATGGAAACGATGGAGCGCAAAGAGGCAATTAAGGCGGTCTTAAGGCCATGAGAAACAATCTTGATCCGCTCGTAAAAAGCTGCATTTCCCCTCCCCTGTGGGGAGGGGGACACCCTCACCCTTACCCCTCCCCCTCAAGGGAGAGGGAATACTCTGGACTTTTTACGAGAGGATCAATCTTTGAACCTTAGATCTGGAAAATTAAACACTGTGAAGCACCTAAAAGCACTGAATATTTCATTAGATTGTTCCTTACCGGTGAATGGTGAGTGGTAAAGCAGTCAACAGTAACCAATTCTCATTCCTTGTTTCGATGTTCATTCGGTGTTTTCTGAATCTGGGTTGAAATTATATCCCATCGGAGGTGAAGATGCGCAGATACTGGTGCGATGTACTGGTGGTAGGCGGTGGGGGAGCTGCTATCAGAGCAGCCATTGCGGCCAAAGAGGCCGTTCCCAGAGCCAAGGTGATGCTTATTACTAAAGGGGAGTTCGGCAAAAGTGGGGTGACAGCCATTGCCTGTTCGGATAGAATGGCATTTCATGCCACCCTGCCTTACACTGAGCCGGGAACGCCAGAGAACTGGAGGTATCATGCAGAGGATATCTATCGTATCGGCGGCTGTGTCTCTGACTGGGACCTGGCAGTGATCCTGGCCCAAAACTCCGGTGCTGCTTTTGAATACTTAGATGAGCTGGGAGTTCCCTTTGTGAAGCATCCCGACGGCAGGGCTGACCAGTTCGTCACCGACGGTTCCAAATACGCCCGTGCCTGCTACACCGGCCCCAAAACTGCAAACCACATCGAAGAGGCCCTGGTCAGAAAGATCAGGACTATGGAGGTAGAGATACTGGACCATCTAATGCTGGTCGAGTTGATAACCTCTGAGGACGGCGGGCGCGTGATTGGAGCATTCGGGCTTGACACTGAGGCAGCAGAAGGGCTATGTTTCTTCCAGGCCAAAGCGGTAGTAATGGCAACCGGCGGTGCCGGCGATGCCTTTCGGGTGAATGTTTATCCCCCTGGGATGACCGGCGATGGCTACGCTGCCGCCTACCGGGCAGGAGCCCAGTTGGTGAATATGGAGTTCATTCAAATAGGCCTCTCTTCGGTTAAGACCAAGCTGGCCTGCTCAGGCAGTATGATGCGCGCCGTGCCCCGCTTCGTCAACGAAGATGGGGAGGAGTTTTTAGCTAAATATTTTCCCTCAGGCACCTCCTATGAGGAGATGTACAACATTGTTTTTGAAAAAGGCGCCAGCTGGCCGGTTTCAAACGAACACCGCTCCAATCTGATAGATATCGCAGTCTTCAAAGAGATAAACTCCGGGCATACTGTCTATCTCGATTACAGCAAAAACCCCTCTGGATTTAATTTTGACTCTCTGAGCGAGGCGAACCGACGGAGATATGAAACAGAGATCAAGGCTGAGATTTCCCCCAGAGCGAGGGAGCAGTCTCCCTTTAACCGGTTAAAGGAGATAAATCCCGCCTCGGTTGAATGGTTAAAAGAGCATGGGGTGGATTTAGCTGGAGGGGAGAAGGTGGAATTGGCCCCGGCGATTCAGCACTTCCAGGGTGGGATAAAGATATCCCCTCAGGCCCGGACGAGCCTGGGAGGACTTTATGCGGCCGGAGAGTGTGCAGGCGGACAACATGGCGCCAACCGCCCCGGGGGCAATGCCTTGATGGACTCCCAGGTGTTCGGAAAAATCGCCGGCACCCAGGCAGCACAGGAAGCAGAAGCCATTGCTCTCTCTGAGGTTCCCCAGGATCTGATTCAGCGGCAAAGGCATAAAGTCGGGCGGCTTTTAGATCCGACCCAAGGGCTGCCGGCCGTCGAGGTAAGAAGGAGGGTTCAGCAGATTCTCTCTGAGGCTGCCAGTGTGGTCAGAACTCACCGGGGGCTGACAGAGGGATTGGTTCAACTGGAGCAGTTGAGGGCAGAAGGCCTCCACGCTGACCAGAACGGGCTGGCCTTTGCCTTAGAAACTCTCAATATCTTTGATGTGGCGGAGATGGTTATGCGGGCCGCCCGCACCCGTAGGGAGTCCCGTGGCCCACACCTCTTTTTTTCGAGCCCAGAGGACGAACAACCACTGCCCAGAGACGACCAGAGGTGGAGAAAATATATCGTTATCTCCAAAGGACCAGAAGGGATGAGCCTGGAGATCAGAGAACCGGTAAGACCAGAAGAATAATCTCTCTCTGTAGTGTTCACAGACATCATTACCACCCTGCCAGCGGTGATGTACGGCAACACGATCTAACGATTAACGGTGCGAATAGAGCTATTTGGAGATTCATCCATGGGATAGTTTTTCTCAGACGCTGAATAGGGGTACTGGTAACGATCTCTGTTAACGCTTACATTTTTTGATTGACTTAACG